>CAZYLM010000235.1:0-4397 GCA_964648645.1 uncultured Anaerolinea sp. | reverse complement strand
GTGAAGAACACAAACGGACTGCCGACCAATAGTCCTGTGATGTTCTCGGTGACGGTCATGTACATTTTGGGATGATAGTTTGTCAGCCAGTCAGGACCAGCCCAACGCGTGGGGAAGAGGTGTGGGAAGGTATCGCGCCGTTCGAGAGGGTTGAGGATCGTCTTGTAAAGATTGGGCGGTAGGTATTCCAGGGCGAAGGTTTCGCTGATCTTTTCATACAGGTTGTAGCTGGTGAGTTGGTAGCGATACCCAAACTCGGTGAACGAATCGAACCGTGAGTAGTTATACCAACCGTACATGATGCCGCCAACCAATAGCGGCATGGCGAACGAAAATAGAATGGGGATGATGCGGGGGCGCTGTGTTTGAATTGCCCAGATCAGGATAATGATCGAGAGCAGACCGATGGCAGGCAGAACCGTCGTACGCGAACCGATTGATAGGGCGAAAAAGGTCCCGGCAAGGAAGAGGCGGGACTTCGTCGGTTTATCGAAAGCGGGCAGGAGGAAATAAAATCCGCCCATGAGGAAGAATTGCGCGGCGACGATGGCAGCTTCATAGATGCGACCTTCGACCAGCACATACGGCATCGGGTTGACCAATCCCGCAAAGGCAACAGCGGCGATCACAGCCCAGTTTGAAAGCTTGTCGAAATATCTCCGCCGCAAGCCGAGGATGATGAGGTTGAGGAAAAGAAGCGTCCCTGTGAGAAACGTCAACGAGAGGAGTTTGTCGGTGAAGTCTGCTTGATGGAAGATTTTGACGGGGGTGATCAACAATGCAGGTGCGGGACCCCAATAAAGGTAGTACTTTCCATTATATAGAGTCGCATCCCACAAGACCGGGATGCCTTCACGTTTTACCGGCTCATAAAGGCTTTCGTCTGTGAATGCCAGTAGAGCCGGGTCGGGTTGAATATCCAATTCGAGTTGACCTTTTGCGAAGGCGCCCGCTTGCAAGTCGATGTAATTCGTCTCATTTGGCAGGGATTTCCATAACCCGTCCGAGGCGAACCAGAGGTAGATGAGGAAGATGACTCCGTTAAGAATGATCAGAGCGAGATGGAGCCTGCCATCCGGTGACGAGACGAAGTTACCGATGAAATTGTCTTCACGGTAGTAAATGGAAACAGCGAGTAAGAGGATTCCGAAGACCAGGAGCGCGCTTCGTCTCACACCCCAGGTGGGGAGGCTTTGGATGCCCAATTGATTTGCGAACAGCATCAGAAGGATGACGGTAATTCCGATAAGCCCGCCTGCAATTCTCAGCCAGTGGTTACGCATGACGTGATTTTATCATCCTCGAAGTGCAGCAAAGTATATTATGCGATGGAGCGGGGGGACAAAGTGAACTTTGTCGTACCGCAAAGTTTACTTTGCGATGAGACGAGGGACAGAGTAAACTTTGTCGTACGCACTCCTTGCGCGCGTGTATAATCCCAGCCATGATCTACCTCGATTATGCCGCCACAACACCCATTGACGAGCGTGTGCTCGCCAAAATGACCCCGTATTTCCGCGAGTCGTTCGGAAACCCCTCCTCGATTCACCGCTTCGGTCAAAAAGCCGAGTCTGCTGTGGATGAGGCGCGGGAGAAAGTTGCCGCAGTTTTGGGTTGCCGTGCGGATGAAATCATCTTCACCTCGGGCGGCTCCGAAGCGGATAACCTTGCCTTACGCGGCGCGATGATGGCGCGAAAAGATTCGACCAAATGGGTTCTGACGTCGAAGACCGAGCATCCCGCTGTGAGCAAGACGGCGATGCAGCTTGAGAAGGAATACGGCTTCCTTTTGGAATGGCTGGACGTGGACGGGCACGGCATGGTCACGGTTGATTCGCTGACAAAGGCGGTTTGCAACAACACGACGATGGCGTCAGTGATGTATGCCAATAACGAGATCGGTACGATCAACCCCATCTCCGAATTGGCAGAAGTGGCGAAGGCGCATCAAATCCTTTTCCATACTGACGCTGTTCAAGCCGCCGCATATCTCGATGTAAACGTGACCAAACTCGGCGTGGATTTGATGTCGCTTGGCGGGCATAAATTTTACGGACCGAAAGGCGTCGGCGCGTTGTACGTCCGCAAAGGGACGAATCTGATTCCCCATCTCACCGGTGGGAGCCAGGAGTTCAGCATGCGGGCGGGGACTCATAACGTGCCTTACATCGTCGGTTTTGCTGAGGCATTAAAACTTGCAGCCGAAGAACGCGAGTCGCGGACGAAGCATGTCAAAGCACTTCGGGATCACATTATTGGGACTGTACTCGAAACCATCTCCGACTCGAGACTCACCGGGCACCCGGAACAACGACTGCCCAATCATGCTTCGTTTGTGTTCAAAGATGTGGATGGCAACCTGCTCCTGCAAATGCTCGATTCCGCGGGCTTTGCCTGCTCGTCCGGCTCCGCTTGCAAGACTGGCAACCCCGAACCGAGCGAGGTTATCAAGGCGCTGGGTTATTCCGATGATTGGGCATTAGGCTCACTCCGAATCACCCTGGGCATGGATACAACGCCGCAGCATGTCGAATCTTTCCTTGAAACATTGCCACCCCTCATCGAAAAAGCAAGAAACCTGAATCAATAACAACCATACGACTACTCAACTACTTGACCACCCTTTGAAAACCAAAATCATCACCCTCGAATCTTACGACGACTTGATCTCCGTCCGCGATAAATTATCGTGGGCGAAAACGCCGCGTATTTTGCTGGTATGGCCCAAATATGAGAAGGTCACCCTGCGCCTGCTTGACTTGAAAGTCTTGCAGCGCCACGCGGATTCGCTTGGGGCTCAGTTGGGCTTGGTCACCAAATGGAATAACGTTAGGCGGGATGCGGAATCACTGGGGATCCCGGTTTTTAGATCCACAGCTGCGGCTCAGTTGGATGCCTGGCCTGAGTCTCAACCCCGGGAGCAGCGTGCGCCGAAGCCTCCACGTAAGGGGTTGCGTCTCCTGCGAGATAAAGTTTATTTACAGGAACCTGCATGGCGGACATCCCTTTCAGGGAGGGTCCTTACGTTTACCGTTGGCGTACTGGCGGTGTTGACGGTGGCAGGTTTGTTCATCCCGCGGGCTTCTGTAATCTTGAGCCCCGAGGCACAAACCATCTCACTGACCATTCCAGTCAGCGCCAGCTCGGATTTCAAAACTGTATCGCTCAACGGCGAGATTCCTGCGCAAACGATATCGATGACCGTTTCTAATGAACGCTCGCTGCTCCTGACAAATTTCATTTCAATGCCGAAGACGAAAGCTGCCGGAGTCATTCGCTTCACAAATTTAGGTGCAAACGAGATGATCGTTCCTGCGGGGACGGTTGTTGCCACCAACACACTGATCCGGTTTTCCACAGCCAACGAAGTGAAATTACCCCCGGGTCCGGACGAGTTCGTTGAGGTCAGGGTCGAAGCTTTGGAGGCGGGGAATCAGGGGAACGTCGATGCAAATACAATTACAACGATCGAGGGGGAGCTGGGGTTGTTGGCGAAAGTCACGAATCTCGAGCCGACCACAGGCGGGACGAACGAGGATGTTCACGGCGCGACGGATGATGACCGGTCAAAATTGCGGGAAGAGGTCTTGGGCGAGTTGCAGTCGATTGCCGGGAAGCAGATTCGCTCCAGCCTTGGCGCTGGGGATCTTTACCTGTCGGACACTCTTAAAGTTGTCAGCATCCAGCATGAAGAATTTTCGCCGCCTGCAGGCCAGGCGGGTGATTCATTGTTACTTTCGATGCAAGCTGAATTTACGGCAGAATATATCCTTGCTGAAGACTTGAAAACGCTTGCCGCTTCTGCTGTAACAGCATCCATTCCCGCAGAGTTTTCTCCGAACGGTGAGATGAGTCTCACACCGCTCGATGCCCCGATCACAGATGCCGCGGGCATTACCCGTTTCTCCTTGCAAGCATCACAAGCCACATTACGCAATTTGGATTTGATGCAAGTCTTCAATCTTGTTCGTGGACGTGATGTCCGCTCTGCGGCAGTGGCTGTAAAAGAGGCGTTTTCTCTGCAAAACGAACCGGAGATTCGGGTTGCACCGTCCTGGTGGCGATGGCTGCCGTTGATACCCTTCAATATTTCAGTGGAGGTAAAGTAGACAATTGACATAGACGATGGATGGCGGATTAATTCCATGGTCAATCGTCATTGTCGTAAATCCTATGAGAATCCTTGCAGTCGACCACGGCGAAAAGCGCATCGGTCTCGCACTGAGCGACCCGACCGCGACCATCGCCAGCCCATTGAAGGTCATTCATCATGTATCGCGCCTCATCGACGCCGCACAGGTGGCGGATATCGCTTTGCAGAATGAAGTCGGTCTCATCGTTGTTGGGCAGTCCTATGATGAAGATGGCAATCCAAACCCCGCCGGGCGCAGGGCAGG
>CAZYLM010000234.1:0-4425 GCA_964648645.1 uncultured Anaerolinea sp. | reverse complement strand
TAACAGCGGGCAGATTATACCATCGGCAGGTATTTTAGCAAGACGAGTTAAGGATTGAGAATCACTTCGACGGAGTAAACATAAACCAACTTGCCCAGGTCGGGGTCGCTTATTGAGAGCAGGGGGTTATCCTGTCGAAAGGTCAGGCGTGCGAGAGTCGGTTCGCTTACTGCATACGGAAGGTTAGTCTCAAAGGGCTGGGTGTCATTTCCATTTATCGCAAGGATGCGGGTCGAAATTATCTTGCCATCCTGCGTTACCAGATCAACCACGACCGGCTCATCGTTATACGGCCAGATACGCCCCTTAAGGGAGACCTGCCCAGCATAGAAATTCGTCTTTTCCTTGAAGCCATCCATTGCAACGCGCTCGTAGATCAAATTTCCTGGAGGGTTGATCACAGTCGTCCCAACTGAATACAAAAGGACAGGCATTGTATTCAACGCCTCCATCCTGCCATAATCGTCTTTCGTGCTGATCCGTATGTATCCAGCTTCCGAAACTGCACGAATCTCAAAGTCGAATTCGAAGCGCTGAAAAATACCAAGCGGATTTGGCGTCAGTTTTTGGATGAAACGCTGAAGAACGCGCCCATCCTCACCCAACAGATCCACCTGTATCTTTTCACTCTCACCGGCGGCGATGATGGCATTCAAAATAAATGGGGAGGTCAGGCTGGACATCGGTCCGGGTGAAACGAAATGTATCTTTGCATAATCCGAAAAACCAGCTGCCAGTGTGGGCGTCGGGCTTGGAATCTCCACAGATGGAATTGGAGGCGGAGGTGTCTCGGTCGGTGGAGCCAGTGTGGGAGTTAGGGCTGCAGCCGTGGCAAAAGCTGCCTGCGCCGTAAGTGCCACCACCGTTGGTAAATAATCCGGTGGAAGGGGTGTCGGCGGGGGTGTTGATTGGGATGAGCAACCAATCCCAAGTACGAGAAGGGAGGCGATCAGGATCAATCGAAATTTCATATCAAAGGGAAGGGATGCCCGATCTCGCAGGCATCCCTTTCTCAAATCATAGCCCGTAGATATCGGTGTATTTCTTTGTCAGGTAACGGACATATGCCGCAGAGTCAATATCCTGCCCGGTGACCTTGCGGACAAGATCCCGCGGATCGTATTTATGCCCGAATTGATGAATGTTTGTGCGCAGCCATTCCCGTAGTTCGGCAAACTGTCCTTTGCGGAGTTGATCCTCGAGGTGTTTGATGTCTTTATTGATCTTCTCCCATAACTGGGCAGAGATAATATTCCCCAACGCGTACGTTGAAAAGTAACCAATGGAACCATAAGACCAGTGGATATCCTGCAGAACACCCTGGGCATCGTTAGGCGGGGTAACTCCAAGATAATCACGCATCTTCGCATTCCATATTTCGGGCAGATCTTTGACCGCTATGCTGCCATCCACCATGCCGATCTCGATCTCGAGCCGAAGCATGATGTGCAGGTTGTACGTGGCTTCATCCGCGTTGACACGAATGAAAGATGGCTCAACCCGATTAATAGCCTTGTAGAACGTTTTTGCATTGACATTACCCAGTTGCGACGGGAAGGTTTTTTTGAGTTCGGGGTAAAAATGTTCCCAGAAAGGCAGGGAGCGCCCTACGAGGTTTTCCCACATACGCGATTGTGATTCGTGAACTGCAAGCGAGGTACCGCCCGCCAGGGGAGTCCGCTCATATGCGGGGTTGCTGCCAAGTTCGTAGAGCGCATGACCGCACTCATGCATGGCGCTGAACAATGTGGCAAGAGGCGCATCTTTTTCGAAGCGATTCGTGATACGCACATCGTTTACACCGAATGTCGTTTCGAAGGGATGGGGAGCTTTATCCTGTCGGCCGCGGCTGAAGTCGTAGCCGAATTTTGTGATAATCTTTTCACCGAATTCCCAAACCTTCTTTTCATTGAACGACTTCTTCAGAAAATCGCTCTTCACCTGCTTTGCTTCACTAATGGCTTTGATCAATGCAACTTGCTTGGGGCGTAAATTCCCGAATATGCCCAGAACCTCAGCGGTGGGTAGACCGGGTTCGAAGTCGTCGAGCAGCACATCATACGGATGATCCGTGGGTGGAAAGAAGGAAATATACTTCCGGACCAATTCCACGTTCTTCTCGAGGTAGGGCCGGAAAATGGAGAAGTCAGATTTTTTTCTGGCTTCCACCCAGGCTTCGACACCTTTTGTGCCAGCGACAGCCTGTTCGGCAACAAACTCAGGCGGGACGCGCTTCGCCTTGTCATAGTTGCGCGCTGCCACACGGATCATCGCACCTTCGTCGGTTTCCGGGTCGGGATACTCTTTATTCAAATCTTCGAGCAGCCTGCCTACTTCATCAGAGGTGAATTTTTCCTGAGATATCTTGCCAAGCGTGGCCAGCTGATTCCCACGCGCCTCTGCTCCTCCTGGCGGCATGTTCACCTGTTGATCCCATCCCAGTACACTGGCTGCATGGTTCAGGTCAGAAACTTCGCCAAGGATCTCTTTCAATTTTTCCAAATTACCAGACATTCTCAATCTCCTGTACGGTTGGTATATTCGTTACGGGGTAATGCATTACTCCTGACAATCCCCTGATCCGATTCTTTACCATGAGTTGCATTGCTCACGAGAGAATTTTATCTTATTTTCACCATAGGTATCCTGGGTCGGATGCCCAACTACACATCATTGATGATATATCCAAGAACATAACTAATTAAGGCGCCTGATCCGGGTAGAGGTATTATCCATTCCAACATAGAAAAACCCAATGGCCACGATCAGCCAAATTGTCGGCAGAATAAACCCAATTGCATTAGGCATAAAGGCCCCGCTCCATTGAGCATAATATACTGTCAGACTGATCCCGAAAGATGCCAAAAAACCGATCATAAAAATGATTGTACGCAACTTGGAAACATTTTCATTTCGCGCCATGATGAACAGCAGCCCAAGCGATAGGCACAGAATGCCAAAGCCAAATCGCATAAACTCGAACCCGGACCCGGAAAAAAATCCCGCCACACCTTCGATAAGGTACCATGCGCTGCCGATGACGAGCATTCGTTTGGGTGTCATACCAAAACTCCTTGGTTAATTAAGTTGACATTGCTCGGTTTTCAAGACGACGGTGTCATTTCACATCAATCGCTCTTGCTGCCTGATTCTACCCTGTGAAGGATATTCGTCCACTCACTAGAATTATGATTCCCTAAATTAAACAAGAACCGCGTCTGATTTCACAAACGCGGTTCTTAGCCGATCCTTATTCTGTATACTGCTCCAACTTTGGCAGTGACTGCAAGTAGAGCCAGATCGCTTTCGCCTCTTCGGCTGAAAAATTGGCGAACTCCTTCCATGGCATGAAATCGGGATCGAGCTGGCGTCCATTCGGGGTGACGCCCGTTTGGAATGCGGTGATAAATTCCTCTTCCGTCCAGAACCCTAGTTCTCCACCAGGGGTGATGTTGGGCGAGATCTTAGTGATGGTTGGGTCGGGGAAGGGACCGCCATTCAAGTCCGGTCCATGGCAGACGCGGCAATCATTGATGTTTACAAGGTACCCACCATACTCGGCAGTGATTCCGCGTTCAGGTGCCGTCACATGAACATCGTGACTGACCGACTCCACGGGAAGGCTGCCCAACATTCCAGCCGCAAGCAGGATGTTTGCCAACGGAGTGAAGTGACGCTCTTGGTGAGTATGGTCCACAGGCGGAATGGTTTTCAGATAGGCGATGATCGAAGCAAGGTCTTCGTCACTTAAATTCGAGGTTGCGGTTACAGCAGGCATGAAAATCGGTTTGCCATCCTGCCCAACACCGTGACGGATCGCAAGTACGAAATCTTCGGTGGCAAAATCTGCAGGGAGTCCGCCTTCGCCTGTAGTCAGGTTTGCCGAGTCGATCACTCCGAGCGGAGGAGCATTAAACCAATTGTCGATCCCGCTCAAGTCCGTGGCGTGACAACCCATGCACAGGGTTTCAGCACGATGCTTGCCATATTCGATACTTGCCGCGTCCATTGGCAGCGTGAGGTTCGTTGGCTCGAACGAATAGACTTTGTTCAGGCGGGCATTCCCCATGAGAAACAACGCAACTCCTGCCAGAAGCACCAACCCGATCAGTGTTCCAAGCACAATTCCAATCCATTTGAATATTTTCCTCATAGCTAATTCTCCTTTACCGGATAAAGTAAATAACCTCGCAGGTCAGTTAGCTTCAAATTATGAGTAACGACCCGCGAGGAAATTTTATCACCCATGATGCGATGAACAATAATTCATACCTGTAGAGTTTGTTTTCTCAAAGATCGAGACATACCTCCTCATGCGGATTACCGCGCAGCCTGCTCCATCGGCGGCAGCGATTGCAGGTACAACCAGATCGCCTTGAGTTCATCATCCGACAATTTGCCGATTTCTTTCACAGGCATCAATTC
>CAZYLM010000233.1:0-4441 GCA_964648645.1 uncultured Anaerolinea sp. | reverse complement strand
ATGCCACTTTGAGTAGTGTGAGCCTGCGGACGAGTCCGCGCTTGATGCGTTGGGTAAAAAAGTCTTTCATGATGTGCAAATTGTATCAGAGGCAGAATGTAAAAAATGGGACTGAGTTCCTCCAGTCTCATGCACGGTTTACCAATCGTTATCTTTCTCATACCCCAGCCTTACCAACAGGTCGCCCGCCACATCCTTGAACAACTTCTTATGTTCTGCGGTGAAGTGCTGTGTCCAGCCGCCGGTTTTGCCCGAGCGGAAGGTATGACTTTTCTTTGGCTGAATGGCTTCAACCAAAATAGGCAATGCCTTTTCACGCGGAGTAGGAATCTCGTAGCCGGTCTTTTCCACTTCATCGAGGATTTTCAACAGAGTCGCATCGCGGTTGTTGATGAGGTCTTCAAAACGAAGACACATCGTATTCTTTTGTTTGAACCATTGGAAGACACCTTCGTAACGCTGTTTAACGCTGACCATTTTCAGCCCATCACGGTCAATGCCTGTGATGGCAACATTCAAACGCGCAGCAAAATCAGGCAGGGAGTTGTAGTATTCGTGCATTCCGTGCTCTTCGTGCATATTGGTCGCGAAGAACACTTGTGAGACGAGCATATCCCTCGGGTCGCGGTAGATGAAATAATTCGCACGATTAGACTGACATAATACCGACACGTTCTCTGGCGACGCTTCCACGTAACCCCAGCCAATTACACCTTGTGGAATATTTTTTAGGCCGGTTGCCACTTCGTCCGCCGTCCGCCGTCCGCCGTCTCTTTTTATCGTCCGCACGGGGTCAGCATCCACATACTTGTAGGGCATGATTTTGGTAAGCCCGTTCATCACCTGCAAAAGCAAATGCGAACCGCTTTTGGGTTTTGAATTTGCAAAAATGGGTGGCGCGTCGTTAAAAGAAAACCGCTTCCAACGCCAGATGGATTGGGCGGTCTTTCCATACGGGCGGAGTGCGCGGCGGAGGTTTTTCATTGGTTTCAGGTATAAGATTACAAATTACAGGTTAATCAACTTTCAAACTTGTAACCTGTAATTGTTCTTAATCACTCACCACGCGACGGAGTTTCTTCATTGAACCTTTTTCAGATTCGTAAACTTTCTTCACGCCGTCACCAAGACCGGCTTCCGTCACTCGGATGTATTTCACAAGTCTTTCAAAGCCACCCGGCTCGACAGATGCTGCCTGGTCATTGCCCCACATGGCGCGGTCGAGTGTGATATGCCGTTCGATGGAGGTGGCGCCGAGCGCCACTGCCACTGCCGAAGGGACAAGTCCAACCTCATGGCCGGAATATCCGATGGGGTTGTTTGGAAATTCTTTGCGCAGTGTCTCGATCATGCGCAGGTTCAATTCCTCCGGCTCGCACGGATAGGTGCTGGTGCAGTGCATGATGGCAAGGTTCTCATCGCCGACCACATCCACACCGCGCCTGATCTGATCCATGGTGGACATGCCGGTGGAGATGATGATGGGCTTGCCCGTTTTACGGGTATATTTGAGCAGGTTGTGGTCCGTTAACGAAGCAGACGGCACTTTGTATGCGGGCGTATCGAACTTTTCCATGAAATCTACGGCGGGTTCATCCCAAACTGAGACCATCCAGTCGATGCCTTTTTCCTTGCAGTAGCGGTCGATCTCGCGGTATTGTTCTTCATTGAACTCGACCTTGTAACGATAATCGAGATAGGTAATGTAACCCCAGGGCGTCTCGCGCATTTGTTTCTGCTGGTCGGGTGGGGTGCAGACCTCGGGCGTACGCTTTTGAAATTTGACCGCATCCGCACCGGCATGGACCGCCGCATCGATGATCTTCTTGGCAATGTTCATGTCACCGTTATGATTAATGCCCACTTCTGCAATGATATAAGCGGGATGACCATCGCCAAGCATTCGTTTTCCAAGCTTTATCTCTCGAGCCATTCTTAATTCTCCTTGTAATCTTTCAAAATTAAGTCGCACAATTCGCGCAGAGCCCCGAAGCCGCCATTGGTTTTCAAAACATGATCGGCAGTACGCAACACTTCGGGGTATGCATCAGCAACTGCTACAGACCAGCCTGCAACTTCAAAACAAGGCAGGTCGTTGAAGTCATTTCCCAAATATACTACTTGTGAAGGGTCGATATGTTTCTCGGCAAGATATTTTTTCAATACCT
Source organism: uncultured Anaerolinea sp. (assembly GCA_964648645.1). Taxonomy (GTDB): domain Bacteria; phylum Chloroflexota; class Anaerolineae; order Anaerolineales; family Villigracilaceae; genus Villigracilis. The sequence continues at coordinate 2,273 of CAZYLM010000233.1, read as the reverse complement.
CGCCTTTTTCATCCAGGTCCACTCCGTGGATCGCCTCGACTTTCATTTTCCTGGCACGCATACTCACCACAGGATTCACTTCCGAAGACAGGATGATGACATCGATGCCTAATTGGCGTATCTGACGAATCCGCATCGAATCGGACCGGGTGGCTGCCACTGTTTCCCCGCCTTTTTCATCCACCCAGACTCTCCCGTCGGTCAGTACGCCGTCGAAATCGGTAACGATGAGCTTGATTTTCTCCGGCATTGTTCGGCGCGGCTTGCCCGGTGAGACAACTTCCAACCCGCCGTAGATTACAGCTTCATACTTTGCCCAATCTGCCAGCGTGTCGATATCGACTGTATATTTCGGGTCGATCAACAGCGGATAGATGACATTCCCCGTCAACGACTTTTTGTTCAAGATCGTCGAAACCCGGATGGCGTCAATGTGACCCGTCTGCCAGTACACCGGCGGCAGGATCTGCCTCGGCGCGTTATACGGCTCGGCAATGCCAGGGACCTCCAGCAATTGACCGAGGGGTTTTTCTTCACCGTTGAAGCGCCACATCTTAAAGGGATTCTGAGCCGCAGGGACGACGCCACGCACACAATCTGCACCTGGATGGTTCTTAAGAATTTTTATTGCTCCATCGACCATGCCGCCAGGACGGAGGGGTGAGGTGGGGCGTAGCTGGACGACGATTTCGGGTTCATAACCTTCGTTCTCCTTTAACCATGCAAGGGCATGTTCGAACAAGGGCAGGTCCGTGCTGTTATCCTGTGCCAACTCGGCGGGACGGAGGAACGGAGTCTCGGCGCCCCATTCGCGTGCAACGGCGGCGATCTCTTCGTCGTCTGTGGATACGATGATGCGCGTGATCCATTGGGATTTTTTTGCAGCGGCAATGCTCCACGCGATGAGGGGATATCCTGCAAATGAGCGGATGTTCTTGCGCGGAATTCCTTTCGAGCCGCCGCGGGCGGGGATGATGGCGAGAATGTCTGTCATTGATTTTTCATAAGTGCGAAGTATGCTTCGCCCCAACAATTAGTGGCTACCACGCCGTCCAGCCGCCATCCACGATGACATTATTGCCCGTCATGTAGGAGGAAGCGTCAGATGCAAGGAAGAGCAATGCGCCATTCATTTCATCTTTCTTCGCCATGCGCCCAAGAATGGTTTTGGCGGAGTAGTTCTTGACGAAATATTCTTCGTGGTTGTTATACACCCCACCCGGGGTGAGCGCATTGACGCGGATCTCGGTCTCTGCATAGTAGGCGGCGAGGTATTTGGTGAAGCCCATCACACCGGCTTTGGTGGTGGTGTAATACACAGGTTTATATGCTACGCGCTTGCCATCCTTGACATAAATGCGCTGGTCGGGTCCGTTCAAACCGTAGGTGGAGCAGATGTTGATGATGCTGCCCTTTTTGCCTTGAGCGACCATTTGTTTAACGCAAGCTTGAGTGGTGAGGAACATGCCGGTCAGGTTGACGTTAAGGGCGGCTTGCCAGTCTGCAAGCGGATAGTCTTCGAACGCACCAGGGGCAATTCCCTTTTCGGCGGCGGTCGGGTCGAACTTGGGGTCGAGCGCCGCAGAGTTGACGAGGATGTCGAGGCGGCCGTATTGCTTTACGGTTTCAGCGACCAGGTCACGGGTCGATTCGAGGCGGGTCACATCGAGGGGATAAGCCATGGCCGTGTAACCAGACTCTGTGAGGCGAGTTGCGGTTTTGGAGGCGAAATCCATATTCAGATCCGCGGCGACAACGGCGGCTCCGGCTTCGGCGAGGGTTTTGCAGAATTCAAATCCTAACTGCCCACCGCCGCCTGTTACGATAGCCACGCGATCTTTCAAATTGAACTTATCGAAAATGGTCATATGAAATCCTCATAAGACTTGACATGTTTCCAAAACCTGTCAGGTCTGCATTTATGGGAATGCGGTATAGATTTTATCGCCCTGCTTATCGAAGGCAAGATACAAGCCTTCGGAAAGGGATCGATGGATCAATTGTACATCGTCATCCTGCGAGCCAGGATCGAAGAGCGCAAGCGCAGCCTCGCCGGTCAGGACGTCGGCTTGAAGCAGGGCGATGCCTTCATCCGTGTTTCCGCGCGGCAGACCGGTAACGGGGTCAATGACGTCCGGTAATACATAGCCGGGACGACCGGTGTAGAGGTAAACAGGCCCAACCTGATTTGAATAGATGCGTGTACCTTCGGGGAGTTGACTCAGAAAATCCATCGCTTCCGAGTCGAACCATTGGAAGGAGGCGTATCCCTG
>CAZYLM010000232.1:0-4456 GCA_964648645.1 uncultured Anaerolinea sp. | reverse complement strand
CGTTCTTCGTTGATGCGACGCAACAATCCACCTCTACGAACGATACGATGGCTACCAGACTGTGGGATAACTCAACCTATTATAGCGTCAAAGTTTACTGCCTCTGCCACCATCCATACAAGCCAATTCCCAGCATGGCCAGCAAGTAAGCAACATAGCACACCCCAACAAAGCCCGATACATCTGCCTGATCCGCATATCTCAGCAAGGCCGCCAGCCCGAACGCTGCGGACACGATATAACCCATACAGGTCACACGCAGTCTACGCCAGTCCTTTTGCATGGCCGAAAGCAGGTCAAGCGTCCCAAAGGAAAGGAACCAGGCTGATAATGCGCGGGCTGTGAGCGGTGTCAACGTCCAGAGCCACACGAGGATAATCGCTTTAGGGACAAGGAAAAGCACAAGCGCTATCCCAACCCCGACAACTCCATGAACGGTCAACACAGCCCGATACCAAACAGGAGGAGTCGCGGTCAATGGCGCTTCGGCAGATTCGTTGCGCATGCGGGATTGACGAATAAAAGTAATCGCCAGTCCCAGCGGCAGGAAAATATAGATCGCCAGCCAGATCCAGGCGGCGAAGCGGGTGAGGAGACTTTCACTGGTAAGATGAAATTTATCGAGATGCAAAAAGGTTGCGGCAAGTGTACCGATCAGGAATACGAATAAGCCTATCGCAGGTCCGCGCACATCCATCCAGTGCGATTCACGCGCCGATAAATATCCGAAGGTCATCGACCCGAAATAAAATCCGCCCAGGGTTGCAGCCGTGAGGGTGGATTGGATCGTCCACGCAAAATAGACATCCGTCCGTTCGGAGAGGATGAAAAGTTGAATACCTGCCATCAGGCTGAGAAAACTTCCAATATGAAATGCATTCCGAAACCAGGGATGGATCTGTCTTTCGTGCATGGCATTCTCCTGACTTGAAAACAACTACCTATGAGTTCCTTGCGAGTTTGGTCTTTGCTGACACGAAGTGTACGAGGCAAATCTCCGCCTTTGCTTTGTTCTCGTCCGACCGTTGGGCGAATTATACAACCTCCCGCCGCGTAATGGACAAGTTGAAACTTGTCCTACAGCCTCAACCTCGGCTCAAAAGCAATTTCACAACTGCTCGAGTCTCCCCGCTAAAATCAGTAAACTCATCCTCGGAAATCAAATTCTCCCTGCGCCAGCTCGCAAGGATGAAAAACACCTGCGAACGCTTCCAGTCGTTGAAACAATTACTTAATGTCTCATCATTGGTCTGGATATGCTTGTACAACTCAAGGTAGGCGTTGTAATACCCGCCCTCTTTCACGCGGACAATGATATCTTCAGACGTCATCAAAATCCGCTGGCAAAGACGGTCAAGCGCCAAAGGCTTTAATTTGGAAAGAATTTTCCAATCGGGTTCGGGGAAATTACGCTCCATCATGTCTCCGTTTCTTTTCCTTACCGGTATTTTGAATTATATAATACCCACAGTCACAACTTGCGCTTTCCCGCTTCTAAAAAAGCGCCAATTGCCTCTACCGAACGCAGGTACGCGTGTGACCGCGCTGGGTATATCTGGTATTTTCCCGCCAAAAGAACGGTCCGCGGCTCCCTGCCGAAGAGGTCGCAAACCACTACTCCCCTCTTGACTCGCTGATGTACAATGAGAATATCGTATCCAACAATCAGTCAAAGGAGAGTTACATGATCAAAGTCCAAAGTTCGGTCGTCATCAACAAGCCCGCAGCGGAGATATATGCCTATGCTTCGAACGGCGATAATTCCTCCAAATGGCAGGGCGGTGTCGAGGCTGTGTCCAATGATGGCCCGCCCAATACGGTCGGCTCGAAATATACGGAAGTCCGCAAGTTCATGGGACAGGAGATGAAGACCACCCTGGAGATCGTCGAAGTCGTCCCCAATGCGAAATGGTCCGCCAGGGTGGTCAAAGGACCCGTGCCTTATACCGTCACGATCACGTACGAAGCTGTGGATGGCGGCACCAAAATGACCACAATGGTCGAAGGCGAACCGACCGGCTTCTTCAAGATCGCCGAAGGCATGGTCGCCAGCCAGTTGGAAAAATCGCTAGGGGAAAATGGCGAACAATTGAAGAAGATCCTGGAAGGTTGATAAATCCCAACGAACAACTTTTGCAAGCTAACCGGGATATCTAATAAAAAAGGACGCTGATATCGCACAATCAGCGTCCTTTCATCTTTTGTCACCGCACTTCCAACCGATACACCTTGACGCCTTCCGCATCGAAGATCAGCCGGACATCCAAATATGGATCATAAGCCTCGATCACGTCGGTAGTTGCGATGTACCGAATTTTGAAGGTATCCCGGAGCTCGCGGTAGTTCTGCTCGAAGATCGCATCTTTGACAGCTTTGTTATTCATAAACAAACTGGTCGGGATGCGCGATGTGGAGCCAAAGACCAGCGGCTTTTCGTGGGCGGTCCCATAATACAGGCGGATGAACTGAGTCGGGGCGGCAAGGTCGAGGACTCCGCCGTCATCGGGTTGTCCGGCAAGAAACTGGACGTAGCCCGGCACTTCAGCAGTGGTTGTGACGAGAGGCGCTGGCAGGATCTCGACGACCATCAGGAGGAGCAATCCGCTGAGGAGAAATCTACGGCTCGGGAGACCACGGATCAACTCGCGGATCGAGAGCGAGGCGAGGACCGACCCGGCCAGAACCGCCATCATCACCATCCGCACCGGGACGCCGGTCAACGTGAGGAAAGGCACGACCTTTTCCATCAAGGCATACAACATCGGGATGTTCGTAATGTGTCCCCAGACTTGCAAACGCGGACCCAGCGCCATCAACACAAAGAAAACGATCGCACCCAGCCACATCAGGATCTGTCCGCGTTCCAACTCGCTCAATTTTTTCCGCAGAGCGACGGCATACCCAATGAGGAAGATCAACGCCCAACCCGGGTAGATATTCATCTCGACCGGTTCACCTTTGAGGTTTTGCCAATAGAACTTTGTCAACTCGCCGAAGCGCCATAATTTGCCGGGGATGAAAAGAGACGGAAGGTCGAGCGAGAACTTCGCCGGGTCGTGCCCGCCCAGTAGTGGGTCTTGGTAATTGAGGATCAACAACGGGAAGATAACCTGACCGATCAGGAATAAGCTCAACAAGGTAAACACAGTAAGCGGAGCGGCATATTCAGTCTTTACGAAGAATAGGAAGCTTCGCGCTTCCACCATCCGCGCAATGACAATCCCCCCGGCGAGGAAAAGACAATAGAGCAGGTAATAGTAATCGCTGAAGAATGCCAGCCACAAAGACAAAGCCGCCGCCATGGCGACCCACACATTGGGTTTGTAGACCAGCAGATAAAAACACAAGGCGAATAGCGGAATCCACTCAAGGGCGATCAGATTCAAGTGCCCCTTGTATTGCGCGAAGTGATAAGTGGAAAATGTGAATATGTACCCCGCCGCAAGGCTGCCCCAGGCGGAGCGAGAAAAATAATACGCCAGCCAGTAGGTCGTCAACCCGGTCATCATAAACGAAAAGATGACGATGATGTTATGCGCCTCGACCATCGGTAGAAAGCGCAAGAGAAACACCGCCATCAAACCATTCACTGGCACAAGAGTATGCCCCAACAACGAAACGCCAAAGGGCCAATCCACCATATACGTATGCCAGATGGAAGGATACAGATCGGGTCGTGTAATTCCCTGATCCACCCACCAAAGATTCCAGACATGCAGCATCCCATCGCTGTCATCGGTAAAAAAGCGTTCGCCGAAATTCAGAATAAGCGGATAGGTCAGCAGAACAAACCCCACAAAATAGAAAACGAGGGGCATTACTGCATGTTGAAAAAATCGGATAACCGCTTCGCGCTTATTCAAGGCATTCCAGTTCATGGCTGAATTTTACCCATATTCATTTTCTCAAACTGTTCTTTTATCAACACAAGCGGATGCCGCGCTTCGACCCCCGCCCCGTGCTGGATCTGCATCCTGCAAGCCGCGCCTGTAGAAGCGATTTCTGAATTATGATCTTCGATTGACAATTGACGGATCTTCGGCAGCACTCCCATCTCCCCCACCTTCATCGAAAGCTCGTAATGTTCAGCGTCGAAACCGAATGTGCCCGCCATTCCACAGCAGCCCGCATCGATCACGTTTGGATCGTATCCAAACAATTTCAACATCTCGACCGTGGCAGACACCCCCGTCGGCAACCCATCCTCCCCCGGTCCCTCCGCCCGTTGATGACAATGTGGATGAAGGGTGATTTTGGCTTTGTTATCTATCTTCCCTAATTCAATATTTCCCAATTTGGCTACACGCAGTATAAATTCGTCTACAAGCCAAACTCGCTTTGTGAGGGATCTTATTTCCTCGCGGCGACTCGGCAGTAAAGCCTGATACTCGTGCTTGAGGCAATACACTTCGGGAGGCTCGCATCCGACTACGCTCAAGCCTGCTCCCCCATCCAG
>CAZYLM010000231.1:0-4490 GCA_964648645.1 uncultured Anaerolinea sp. | reverse complement strand
ATGCAACTCTTCCGCGAAGAACAGCACATGCCCAGCGACATCATCGACCGCAACTCGACTCGTCAATGGAAAGAGTCCGGCTCGTTGGACGCCTTCGGCAGAGCCAAACTGCGAGTGAAGGAATTGCTCGCCTCTTATCGCCGCCCTGAACTGGACTCTGACCAGACAGCACGTCTCCACTCCTACATGCTCGACCTCGCCAAGAAAGCTGGCATTGAAGAATTACCCAGGCTGGAAGATCTAGAACTTGCATAATCTCCTTGTAATTGGTTATTGGTAAATTGTTATTGGCAATTGGAGATTTCAAGTCCGCTCCAAAAACACTGAGTGAATTTTTTGAGTCCTTGAGACTCAATTACCAATTACTAATCTCCAATTACCCAAGGAGGTATCATGCAACCCAAACTCTCTCTCCTCGACGATGCCCTCATTGCCCGCATCCTTGAGGAAGCCTACCAATTGATGCTCAAGCCCGGCATCAAGGTGCAGAATGCCGAAGCGAGGCGCCTGCTCGCTGAAGCCGGGGCCCAAGTGGACGAAGATACTATGGTCGTCCGCATTCCGGAGCAGATCGTGGTCAAAGCGTTGGAAACCGTTCCAAGTGTTTTCCATCTGTATGATTACGAGGGCAATCCCAAAGTCCAGTACGGAGGCGATACAGTTCACTTCGACCCGGGTTCCTCCGGTATCTCCGTCCTCATCCCGGAGACCTTGGAGCACAAGACCGCCGAGACAGCAGACCTGCTGCGCGTCATCAAGATCGCAGAGTGCTTGCCGCAATACGACGCGCAGTCCACGGCGGTGGTCTGTCACGATGTACCGAAGGACATCCATGACTTGTATCGTTTGTATCTGGTCATGATGTATTCGAAGAAGCCGATCGTCACAGGCGCATTCACCAACCAGACGGTGCATGCGATGATCGACATGCTCGCCATATTCTCTGGCGGGCGCGACAATTTACGGACCAAGCCGCGAGCCATCTTTGATGCCTGCCCGTCGCCGCCATTGATTTGGTCCAACTTCGGTGCGGGTCAATTGATCGAACTCGCAAGAGCTGGCGTTCCGGCAGAGATTGTCTCCATGCCGTTGGCTGGTGCCGCAGCTCCGGTGACCTTGCTCGGTGCAGTCACGCAACATGCAGCAGAGTGTCTTTCGGGCATTACCATCCATCAACTTGCGCATGCAGGTTCGCCCATTGTTTGGGGCGGCGCGCCTGCGATCTTTGAAATGCGCAAAGGCGGTACGCCCTACGGCGCCATTGAAACCGCCATGATCGACTCATCCTACGCGCAAGTCGGTAAGGCGCTGGGTCTGCCCACCCACACTTATCTCGGCGCGACCGACACAAAAGTGCTCGACATGCAAGCCGGTATGGACAGCACCATGGGCTTCCTCGTCGGCGCGTTGAGCGGCATCAATATGATTTCCGGCGCAGGCATGTTGGATTCACTCCTGTGCCAAAGCCCCGAAAAACTCGTCATCGACGCCGAAGGCATTGCGATGGCAAAACGAATGTTGAAAGGCATGCTCGTCCAATCGGAAACGCTCGCCACCGAATTCTTTGAAGGCGTCAACTTCAAAGGCGGCGACTTCCTCAAACAAAAAGTGACCATGAAACTCTTCCCGAAAGAACAGCACATGCCGACGAAGATCATTGATCGCGATTCGATCCGTGGATGGAAAGAAGCCGGATCGCTGGATACCTTTGACCGTGCGTGTGCTCATGTAAAGGAGTTACTCGCCTCTTACACTCGACCTGTGCTTGATCCTCACCATGAGGCTGAGTTGCACGCTTATGTTTTGAATCTCGCCAAACAAGCGGGCATGGATGAACTGCCAAGATTGGAAGAACTCGAGTTCGCTTAGATAATAGCTAGTGATGAGAAATGAGTAACGAGTTAGAAGTTACAATAACCTCGTTACTCATTTCTTTTCTGTTACAGGAGAATTCATATGGACACTGGAAAATTTAGAAGTTTCATTCGGGATATGATAGCTGCTTTGTTTGCAGGTGCTTTCTTTTTTTGGTTCGTTCTTGACAGCGCATCCCTGCATGTGCAATGCGAGCTTCAAAACGACTCCACTTATTCCTGTAAAGCAACACACGAAGTACTTGGTCTGGGTATCACGAGTGTAAATGCAAACCAGGTGGTAGAAATCAAAGAAATTACTAGATGCAGTGGCTCCGCCCAGGACCGCCGGTGTGCTTACATCCCAACTTTCAAAACCATCACAGGGGATGAAGTAGAGATGAGCAACAAGTACACTAGCAACATAAATAAAGTTGACACCTTGGTTCAAACCACAAACAAAGCGATTAAATCAAAAGAACCAGTCGTTGATTACACAGGCGCGGGCGGCTGGGTGGGTTTCCAAATTTGCCAATTATCGATAGCTCCAATCATTTTCCTTCTGGCAATTTTTAAACTCTTCAAAAAACCAAGTACAGGACCAAGGACCCTCATCTCCTGGAAAAGGAATCAGGATTCACCTTGATGCTCCCTCTCGAACAACTCCTCCGCCTCCCCAATGTAGACAATGGTCTGCCTTTTAGCATTTCGCCTGATGAAAAGCGGGTCGTATTTTCATGGAATAAGACTGGGACATGGGAGTTGTGGGAGTATATAAATGGCGAGAGCAAAATAATAGATGTTAGTCTGCAAGGCGCAAAATTCTCGCCACGCTTCTCATCCGATGGAACAAAGATCGCCTTTGCTTTAGACATTGACGGCAGTGAGTCCTTTCACATCTGCGTCCATGATCTATTGACCAACACCACCACAGATCTGACGCCGGGCATTTTGTATGCCAACCAACCCAATATGTCCTGGGCGCCGGACGGACAGTCACTCGCGGTACTTTCAGAAGCCAAGGGAATTTTCTCTTTATACGTCTTACCGCTTGATGGCAGCGGGTTGCACATGCTGAAGAATGTCTTTCATCCATGCTGGGATGCGGCTTGGTCGCCCGATGGAATGTGGATCGCCATTGAATCTGAAGCAGAAGCAAGTGACCGCAGCATTCACATCGTACCGGTGGGACGGCGCAAAGGTCCACGAGTAGGGACGACGCAGTTGAAGGTGAATGGCAAAGCCTTGAACGCCATGCACCCGGCATGGTCGCCGGATTCCAAGTCTTTGGCGTTTGCTTGTGAAAATGGAGAATGGCATAACATCGGCTTGTACGATGTTGAAACAAAAGAGATCGAATGGGTTACAAACTCCGAAGGGGATGATTTCCAACCGGCTTGGTCGCGGAGTGGAGAAACCCTCGGCTGGATACATCACCAAGGTCCACAGACCAGTTTTCAATCCTGGAAAAGAGGCGGTGAACTTCATCAAGCAAAAGTTGGCAATGGGCTGCATTCCTTTCCGCAGTTCACATCTGATGGGGTTATCATCCTGTATGAAGACGTGAATCACCCGACAGATCTGTGGAAGATCGACCTTGAAAGCGGAGAAGTAAAGCAACTTACGAAATCTTTGGATGTTGAGTTGGATTTTGTTCAGCCAGAGCATGTCTCATACCCAAGCCGTGATGGGGCGCTGGTGCCTGCACTGTTGTATCGTGGAAGCGGCGAGCGGGCAGTCATCAACATCCATGGCGGACCGAATTGGCATTTCTCATTCTTGTGGCATCCATCGATGAGTTATATGGCGGCACAAGGCTGGACCGTGCTCGCACCAAACTATCGCGGTTCGACGGGATACGGAAAGAAATGGCAGAACGCCAGCCGCTACGATATGGGCGGCGTGGATACGGATGATTGCGCTTGGGGTGTGAAGTATTTGCTTGAAAAGAGTTTGGCAAAAGAAGATAAAGTTGCAGTGACCGGGCGCAGCCACGGCGGGTATCTAACGATGTGCTGCATGACCTTTCATCCGCATTTGTTCACGGGTGGGTCGGCAGTGGTACCGTTTTTGGATTGGATCAAGTCGCATAAGAACTCGCGCGAAGACCTCAAGCACTGGAATATTGAGAACATGGGCGACCCCGAAGATAATCGCGAGTTATGGGTCTCACATTCGCCTTATTTCTTTTTGGACCGCATCAACGCGCCCGTGCAAATGATCTGCGGCGCGAACGACCCGCGCTGCCCGGCCTCGGAGTCTGTGGATACGCACGAGAAACTCCAGAAACTTGGAAAACAATCTGAATTACTTTTATACGAAGATGAAGGCCACGCCTTTCTAAAGATCGAGAATGTGATCGATGCGGAAGTGAAACGCGTGGAGTTTTTGGAGAAAGTGTTGGAGAAAGGTAAATAGTAGGCAGGCAGACAAGTACACAAGTATAAAGATAATCTACCTGTTTACCTATGTACTTGTATACTTCTTTTTTCAGGAGAGAACCTATGGAGCCTTTAAAGTTTTTGTCCGATGCCGATGTACAGGCAATGCACGAAGCGACATTACAAGTTTTGCATGAGGCAGGTGTGTTTTGGACTCACAAGCCCAGCCTCGATATTTTGCAGAGCGCCGGGTGTA
>CAZYLM010000230.1:0-4511 GCA_964648645.1 uncultured Anaerolinea sp. | reverse complement strand
TCACCATCCGTTCGCACAAGCTGCCCATCGTCAAGGGCTTCCTGATGTATCTCACTGCCGTCATCCAAACCATCATTCTCAACCACAACCCCGCCAGGGTCCATGTGGAAGCGGATACCGGGAATTGGGACGATGAGTTGCTGATGCTTACGCTGTGTAACGGCCCACGAGAAGGCGGCGGTTTCATGCTCTCGCCCGATTCCAGGAACAATGATGGAAAAATGGAAAGCGTCGCCGTCACAAAAGTCTCACGCGCCATGATGTTCCGTCTTGTGCCTGAATTTATGAGCGGCACACATATGCGCTTCAAGCAGATTCGCATGGGTGACTTCAAAAAGATGTCTATCACATCGAACCTGCCGCTTTACATTCACGCCGATGGGGAGATCTTCACAAGTTTTGGCAGTAACCTCAAAAAAGCCAGTTTTGAAATATTGCCGCAAGCCCTAAAGGTGGTACACGGTTAAAGAAAACAGCGGCTGGATCACCCAGCCGCTGTTCATTTATAAATGATGCCTACCCGAGGTATCGTGCCAATGCCATGAACGAGATCGCGATCAACATGAAGATCATGTTCCCTCTTTCAGCCAATTTTTGGCGCTTCAATAATGCTTGTAAGCTCGAAGCCTGTTCGGGAGTAGGTTTTCCCTGAATCTCCCCGCCTAACTTCGCCAGCCCGCCATTGGCGTTGCCGAGCATGATCCCAAAGATGAAAGCCAGTATTCCGGCAGTTGCGCCAATGCCAAACCCAACACCGGTGCCGGTCATCATCCATGAGGATTGAAACCAGCTGGAATCCACCCCATATAGAATCAAACCTGCAATGACTGTGCTCAGCCCGGTCACCGTCATATATGCTGAAAACCGGGTCCTGCCGATCAAGTGACCTGCAAATTGCTTTCCTGCATCACCTGTGGCGCCCATGGTTGGGGCCACGAAGAGCGTCAACGACAGCGCCCCACCTGCCCACATTATCCCTGCTACGATATGAACGAACCGAAGAATCGAAAACACTAAGGTCATGATTAATCTCCTTTGCTAATAAAACCCTAAAATCCAAAATCGCTTCGCAAGGATGTTAGAATCCGCCCATGCGCACGCTTGAGCAAAGCCTTCAAAAAGCCGATATCGAACATCTACGGATCGTTGCCAGTCTGTGGGGATTGGAATTGGAATCGAACGATACTGATACTGCGCTGGGGGAACTCTGCGCCTCTTTGCTGGACCTGGAAGCTATAACTGAGACCCTGAGCATTCTCCCTGTCGACGCCAGGTCCGCGCTCAACGCTTTGATCGATGGCGGTGGAAGGATCGAGTGGCCCACCTTTGCCCGTAAATTTGGCGAGATCCGCGAGATGGGCGCAGGAAAAAGGGACCGTGAACGCCCGCACCTCACCCCAGCCTCCGTAACTGAAGCGCTTTACTACCGGGCTTTGATTGCCAAAGCCTTCTTCGATACTGACAAAGGGGCGCAGGAATTCGCATACATTCCCGAAGATCTATTGCAGGTCATCGAACATCAAACTGAAAGTGAACCCGAAAGGATAAAATCCGAGCCGTTGGGACGCCCCGCCACACCCGTGGAAAAGGCGTTCGAAATTCCCGCCACCGACCGCATCCTCGATGACGCGACCACATTTCTCGCTGCATTGCGTATTGGTGAAAACACCCAACGGGCACGCTTCAAGCGCGACCTGCAAAGTCTGCTCGAGATTGCCGGTCTCGTTAAAGATAGTGGTTTACATCCTGATACCGTCAAAAAATTTCTCGAAGCCTCCCGTGGCGATTCGCTCGGTCTACTCTACACCTCCTGGCTGAACTCAACGGTTTTCGACGAGTTGCGATTGTTGCCCGGTATTGTCTGTGAGGGTGAGTGGAAGAATCAGCCGCAGGTGACGCGCGAATTTTTGATGAATCTCATCGGTGACATCCCGCAGCGAAAGTGGTGGAGCATTTCCGCTTTCGTCAAAGCCATCAAGGAAAAGTTTCCAGACTTTCAGCGCCCCGCCGGGGACTATGATTCCTGGTTCATCAAACGCGAAGCAGATGGTACTTACCTGCGCGGTTTTGCATACTGGGATGCAGTAGATGGGGCTTTGGTAAAGTACATTATCCAGTTGCTGCATTATTTGGGGCGGGTCGATCTGGCTTCACCGGAAGAAGGGCGGGAGGTAACCGCATTCTTTCTTCATTCATCTTTCAATGAAACGAAGAAGGAAAGCCTTGCCCTGAGCGAGTCGAAGGGGGGGAAGATGGTTGTTTCATCCAATGGAAAAATCACCATTTCGCGCGCTTTTTCGCGCGCTGTTCGATATCAACTTGCGCGATTCTGCGAGTGGGATGAACCGAAAGGTGATGATTACCATTATCGCATCACAGCAGAATCAGTTAAGCGCTCCACGGAGCAGGGGTTAAAAGCCGAACAGCTGTTGGCGATGCTGGTCAAATATACGAATGGTGCCGTTCCACCTGCGCTGGTCAAAGGGTTGAAACGCTGGGACACACACGGACCTGAAGCACGTGTGGAGAGTCTGCTTGTGCTAAGGGTAAGCAGCCCTGAAGTTATGGAAGAGATCCGCAGATCGAGAGCGGGAAAATTCCTCGGCGAACTGTTAAGTCCCACCGCGGTTGTGGTCCACAGTGGAGCCATCCAAAAGGTCTTGGCTGAGCTGGCCGAGCTTGGTCTGCTGGCAGAGATCCATCTTAGAGAATGAATGTCTCTTCTGATCGATCGTATGTTTCCTTAGAAAGCAAAATTAACTCTTGGAAGGTATAGATGTTGGAGATACCCTATCAGGACAAGCCCAGTCCTTGGTCAAGTCATTCACGCATTTCCGCGCTTCTGGAAGCGCTTCCTGCTCAGAGTAAAGTATTAGATGTCGGCGCTGCTACCGGTATGCTGGCACGCAGATGTGCAGGATTTTCACTGCGGTTTTTCGGGATCGAATCTATGGCGGAATGGGCTGCTGTTGCAAACCCCTTTTATGAAGAAATGTGGGTTTGTCAATTCGATGAAACACCAGATGAAGCGTTGAGCGGTTACGATGCGATCATTCTTGGAGATGTCCTTGAACACATGCCTTCGCCGAAGACAACCTTGAAGAAGCTTATGGAATTGCAGTCCTCAGGTTGCCGCTTTATCATCTCCGTGCCGAATGTTGCCAATTTATGGGTGCGCTTGCATCTTTTGATGGGAAGGTTCGATTACGCTGAACGCGGTATTATGGATCAGACCCATCTGCGTTTCTTTACCCGCAAAACAATAAAACAGTTGGTTAAAGAATCAGGCTTGGAGGTAGTATCCGTTCAGGTGACACCCGTCCCATTGGAATTGATCTCCCCGTTCTTTGTCTCTTCCCTGGGTAAATCAATTCATGCTGTCTTTGCCATGCTGACCTCACTCTTACCCACATTGCTGGGATATCAATTCATCGTAGAAGCGAAAAAAACATGACCTCAAAAAATATATTTATTGTTCTGCCTGCATATAATGCCGCAAAAACTTTGCACCGAACGCTGGATGAGATCCCGGTAAATTTTCGAAATAATATCATCCTGGTGGATGACGCATCAAAGGATAATACTGCTGAACTGGCGCGTGAAGCAGGCCTTATGGTGTTCGTTCACCCTCAAAACCGTGGGTATGGGGGAAATCAAAAGACATGCTATACCGAGGCTCTTGCGGCAGGTGCAGATCTGGTTGTTATGCTGCACCCGGACCATCAATATGACGCGACGGTGATACCCCATATGGTTCAACCGATTTTGGATGGTGATGCAGACGCAGTTTTCGGTTCGCGCATGTTGGGCGGACGTCCGCTTGAAGGCGGAATGCCGTGGTGGAAGTTCAATGCAAATGTCTTGTTGACTGCCATTGCTAATATTATCTTTCGCCGTTATCTGACCGAAATCCATTCTGGTTTTCGCGCTTATTCACGGAAATATCTGGAGACGGTGCGATTTATGGAGAATAGTGACGATTTTATATTCGATACTGAGATTATCGCTCAAGGTATGATGAATAGATTGACTTTTCAGGAAGTTCCGATTGTGACGCGTTATTTTCCTGAAGCATCCTCGATCAATTTGCGCCGCAGTATTGTTTACGGGTTTGGCATTCTCGCGGTACTCTTCAAATATTGGTTACATCGTAAAAAATTGGCTTACTTCAAGAGCTTTGGTCCGAAATCTCAAGAGTGATGTTAGACTCTTGTCTTGTCAAAAGATCCGAAACATATCTTTTGTAGCCGATGTAATTTCAAGTAGTCACGAAAAAAAGTCCGTTTATTCGTCCCGGTAAACGAAGGTGCTCGAATAATGAATATAAAGAAGAAAGAAGATTTTTATTCTTCTAACTTTATTGGCATTGTTGCCAGTGAAGATCCAATGCGGACAGATCTTCTCAGGCTGCGCTTACCCTGGACCTGATAACCAGTATTACACATCCTACGAGGTCGAACCGCTTGGAATCACCCTGATCGAAACTGTGACAGGCGCCAACTTGCGAATAT
>CAZYLM010000229.1:0-4551 GCA_964648645.1 uncultured Anaerolinea sp. | reverse complement strand
GCACTCTTTCTTATTGCCAAACTCGTTGCATATACTTTGATGGGTGCATTGCTCGGCTGGCTGGGTTCTTTCCTCACATTGAGTCCGCTCACGCGCGCCATCCTGATGATCGGCATTGGCATTTTCATGGTGGGTAATGCCTTGCGCATGTTCAACATCCACCCGATCTTTCGTTACTTCTCCATCGAGCCGCCGAAGTTCATCACGCGATATATCCGCCGAACTGCCAAAGGCACAGACACCGCCACACCGATCTTCCTCGGCTTGCTTACGATCTTCATTCCTTGTGGCGTCACTCAAGCGATGATGGCAACCGCTCTCGGCACGGGGAGTGTACTTATGGGCGCAGCATTGATGTTCGCCTTCACTCTTGGCACCAGCCCTGTATTTTTCGTCGTCGCATATCTTGCCACCGAGCTTGGCGCAAAACTTGAAAAATTCTTCATGCGATTCGTCGCTGTCGTTGTTTTGATCTTGGGACTCGTCACCCTTGATGGTGGACTCAACTTGATGGGCTCGCCCCTCTCGCTTCAAAATCTGATGCGAAACTGGTTCGCCCCACAAGCAGAATCCAACGCTGTAGCAGAATCCTCCCAACCTTCCGCCGCAAGTGATGAAATTATCCTAAGCGTAGAGAACAACGGGTATTTCCCTGCCATTCTCAAAGCTCCGGCAGGTAAAGACCTCACTTTAAATCTCATTACCAAAGATACCTATTCCTGTGCCCGCGACTTTGTCATCCCTGATCTGAACTTCTATGAATTACTCCCAGATACAGGTACGGTTCAGGTCAGCATCCCTGCACAGAAAGCCGGTTCAACCTTGTTCTTCACCTGCTCAATGGGTATGTACACCGGTCAGATCGTGTTCGAGAATCAATAACCATTATCTTTCTTCTTTCCTAATTCTTGACTGAGGAAAGAAGAAAGAGGAAAGAAACATATGATGATCAAGAAAACCTTCAAAATTCCCGATATGAGTTGTACCAACTGTGCCATGAAGATCGAGTCTCTGGAAGATGACCTCGACGGCGTGAAAGAGGTCAATGCCAGTTATCACAAATTGGAAATGATCATTGAGTACGATGAGACGAAAATAACCGATGAGCAGATCGTGACCGCTGTGAAAAAGAAGGGTTATACTGCGGTCGCCGCATAACTTAATTTTTTTATACAGTTTTATAAAGGCATGTGGAAAATAGATGTGGGCGACCCGTTTATGCTCCACATGCCTACTTATTTAAAGATTTTGTTTGTTTTCATTTTTACCCCTTTCCGTTATACTCGCGCCCATGCCCAAGTATTACACGCCCAGAGAAGCCAACAACCTGCTTGATGTCGTGCGCCCGATGGTGGCGGATCTGGTGCGGATCGGGGAGCGCATTCGTGACCACCAGCCAGAGCTTTGGGCAGTGGTGGAGAAATCGGCGGGGAATGGCGGCAACCCGGAGTTGAGCCGGTTGCTGCCCGATTTCGAGCGGCTGGATGCTCTTTTGCATCGCCTGCAAGAAATGGGGATCGAGGTCAAGGATCTGACGTTGGGACTCATCGATTTCCCAGCGGTAAAAGAAGGCCGGGTCATTTGTCTATGTTGGAAATACAACGAGGGGAGCATTCAGTTTTGGCACGAGGTCGAAGCGGGGTTTGCGGGCCGCCAGCCCATCGATTGGGAATAAAGCAGAAAACAATCCACCTTCATCGATTCCCGGGAGCAGAGATGAACGTTACCAAAATTGGACGCTATGAGATCGAATCGGAATTGACCACCGGGGGCATGGGAGTCATCATTCTGGCGAAAGACCCTTACATTCAAAGGCAGGTTGCGGTCAAAGTGTTGATGTACAGCCGCACCTTGGAGGATGTGTACCGTGAATTTTTCCAGAACGAGGCTGAGATCATCGCCGCTCTTGAGCATCCATGCATAGTGCCTATTTATGATTTTGGCTGGCACGGTCAGCAGCCGTATATTGTGATGCGTTACATGTCGGGTGGCAGTCTGCAGGATAAGATCAATACCGGTGAACTCAAGATGACCGAGATGGCGCATATTCTTAAGCGGGTCTCCGAAGCACTCGATGCGGCGCATGCCAAAGGTATTATTCACCGCGATATCAAACCATCCAATATTCTGTTTGATTCAACAGGCGAAGCCTTTCTCTCCGATTTCGGGATCGCCACTTCAAAATCATTCAAAGACGATGAAGGCGAATGGCTGGTGGGAACACCTGCCTACATGAGTCCGGAACAGGTGCAGGGCAAACAAGTCGATGGGCGTTCGGATATATATGCCCTCGGTGTGACCCTGTATCGATTACTTGCAGGGCAACTGCCTTTTTCCGGCAGTTCGACCACGGCATTGATCAACGCTCATGTAGAACTTCCTGTGCCCGATATTCGCACGATTAAAGGAAACCTGCCCGCCGTTTGGCAGGAGGTTGTGGCAAAAGCGATGGCAAAAGATCCGAAAGACCGTTATGCCACCGCCGGTGAACTTGCCCGCGACGTAAACGAAATTGTTTCAGGAAAGTGGTTTTTGAGGAAGTTGTGATCGATTTGCGCCAATTGGAATTTAATTCTTTACTCCGTCCCGGTTCATGCGGAGGATATCAAGGATTTCATCTTTATGGGCTTCGATCTCTGTCTCCACGGATTCCCAGGCGGCAAGGTAGTTTTCATATTCAGGAACAATTGTTTTGAAGCTGCGGATCTTGTTCAGCCGTTCCCTGCCATAACTGCTAAGCTTGAACCGTCGGTCGAACCGGAAGACATCCCGCTTTGGGCCTGATTCGCTCGGTAATTTGCGAATTTCACGGGAATAGGCGATCAAGCCCATTTGCTCATACTTTCGGACGTCTTGATCGAATGTGCTGGTAATTTCCCTTTTCTTTAATTTCATCTTGCCGCGGATCTCGATCTTGTTGCTCAATGTCTTGGCAATCAGTTTTGCGACCTGGTAGATCGCCTGGCGCACGGGGAGTTCGATCTTTTCGCTGTCACAATAGTTGTTTATTTTTTCCATGACGAGCAGAAGATAATCGGCACTGAGGATGGCTTTGCTTCCACATCTGCCTGCAATATCCCTGTATCTCCTGACCGTCAATTCAGCCAGCAGCCTTTTGGCGTGTTCGCTATCCAGGTTTCCAACGCACTCCGAAAACCTCTGGCACTCTTCACAGGGAACTAACGATTTGTCGGCCGCCTTTATATTTTCGAAATCCGTTTTGAAGTCCTTGTTGCCGTATACAGAGAGGCTCAAGTTGGTAAAAGATTCTTCCGAGATGCCACGCAGGATCTGATCACGTAGAAGGTCGCCGCCGTTCGAGAGCTTCATTGAAAATTCAGGTGTTTTTACACTGTGAACATGGACGAACAGGTCCTTGTTTCCGGTCGCAAGGCGCAGGTCTTCCTGAAGTTGGGGGATCTGGTAATGATGCATCGATTCGGATAACAACTGAATACATTCGCGTATGTGCGGGTGAATATCGATGTTGTCGAGCTTGATGATTTCCTTGAGATCGTATTGTGTGGTCAGGACCGATTTTATGGTCGGATCGCCGGTTTGAAAGAGATAAGATAGAAGCTTTGAGTCGTCCCATTTTGTGAAGATGTCGATGATCAACTCGGCTCGGTTTGCCTCCTTGAGCAGGGCTTCATGGAGGAGTTCGATGACCTTGCTGGTGGTAAACACATCCCATTTCTCTTGGTGAACCTTGGTGATCAAACTGAAGCGGGCGAGGATGAGCGAATGGACGAAGCCAATACCCTCCGGGTCGATCTCCAGCCCGTCTGATTTTAAAAGCAGATGATTTCGAAGGGAGGTAATATCCAGATTGTGGGGAAGCCCGCAGTAGTAATTATCCCGCTGCAAATAATCGATCTTATCGGCATCGATGTCGCCGCTCATGATCGATTTAAAGACACGGATCAGAGGCACAAGATTTCCGGGAACTTCACTTTCTTCGATCTCCCCGCCGACCGCCAATTCCGCGATCGCACCGCGGATGATCGACCTGACCAGGTCGTTCATGCCTGCCCTTGAGATTTCGTACTTCTTTTCCGATTCGACCCACTCACGTAATACGTTCCAAATATCCTCGTGTTCACAAATGATATACTGGGAGAAGAATTCGTGTCTGCTAAGTGCGCTGATATCCTCCCTCCGATCTTTCATAAACCCACGAAAATCTTCCGATAGTTCGCTTTCCTTGCCGTCGAGAAGGTCGGGATAATGGGAGAATAGGTTTTCCATGATGTGGGAGAAAGGTGGATGACCCACATCGTGCAGGAGAGCTGCCAGCCGGAGGAGTTGGCGGTTGAAGGACGTGAGCTCGATCTGATCACTCCGCTCGCCGTTGACCATTTTCAGCAGCATGTCGGTGGCGTGCATGACCCCCAGGCTATGTTCGAAGCGGCTGTGAACCGCGCCAGGAAATGCAAGATATGCAAAACTCAACTGCTTGATCCCCCTCAAACGATAGAAGGACTCGGTTTGTATGATCCTTTTCTCCACCTCGGTGATCGGAATTTCCCTCCAGATCGGGTCGCGCACCAC
>CAZYLM010000228.1:0-4568 GCA_964648645.1 uncultured Anaerolinea sp. | reverse complement strand
CATCGTCGCCAGCAAATCCGGCGGGACGGCTGAACTTATGGCTGCCTTCGATTATATCTGGAAGGCAAGTAAGGGAAATGGCGCGCGTTTTATTGCCATAACCGATCCGGGTACATCCCTGCAAAAACTCGCAGAAGAACGAGGCTTCCGCAAGGTCTTCAACGCCGACCCCAACGTGGGGGGACGTTTCTCCGCGCTGACCGATTTCGGTCTGGTTCCCGCCGCCTTGCTTGGGATGGATATTAATAAATTTCTTGGCAATGCCGATCGTATGCGCGGCCAATCGTTGGCAGATGTTCCAGCTGCGCGGAACCCCGGCGTTGCCTTGGGTGCCCTTATTGCTGAAGCTGCCTTGGCGGGCAGAGACAAGCTTACGATTCTGGCAGATTCGCAAGTGGCAGCCATGGCGGGATGGGTGGAGCAGGTTATTGCGGAATCGAGCGGCAAGCACGGGAAGGGTATTTTACCTGTGGCATTGGAACCGCTTGGCAAGCCCGGTGACTACAGTGATGACCGTTTCTTCGTATACATCAGAAGCAGCGGAGAAATTAATGCCGGTGTTTCTGGGTTGAAATCAGCGGGCTTTCCTGTGGTCGAATTCCCCATGGAAAGCGCCTACGATGCCAGCGCCGAATTTTTCCGCTGGGAAGTTGCCATTTCTACGGCGTGTCACATTCTTGGAATCAACGCTTTTGACCAACCAGATGTGCAGGATAGCAAACTTCGCACCATAGCAAAGATCAAGGATTTTCAAGCGACAGGCAAACTTGCCGAGACTGACTTGGTTGATATCAAAAATGCTAAAAAAGCCATGGATGAATTTTTGAAAGCTCCGCTGGCGGGCGAGTTTGTGGCTATCAATGCCTACTTGCCTCGTAACGGAGAAACGATCGATGCTATTCAATCATTGCGGATAACAATCCGCGCCAAGACAAAATTACCGGTGACAGCAGGTTTTGGCCCACGCTTCCAGCACTCGACGGGACAGTTCCACAAAGGAGGGCCCAACAAAGGGCGCTTTATCCAATTCGTCTACGATGCGGAAAAAGATATGGATATCCCCGGGCAGGGCTTGACCTTTGGGGCGCTCATCCGTGCACAAACGCTTGGTGACTACGAAGCCTTGAAGGCGGCGGGGCGCAAGGTATTGCGCATTCGCCTCTCAAAGTCAGAAGATATCAAAGGCTTGTTGTGATTGTTTGATAAAAGAAAAAAAGGAGAGGAGGAACCCGGCCGGCTTCCTCCTCTCCTTTTGTAGAATTCCTTAAATTCTTGAAACGCGCTTTCTCAAAGAATTGTCATCCATTATTTTCATGATTTTTAACACGACTTTTCTATCACCAAGCCAGCCAAGGATGGCACCCCAAAGTGCAGAAATACCGGTCGGTGGTTTGGGTAATTCGACGGCAGATGAAAAATCTACAATACGGTTGTCAAGTTTATAAATGTAACGGCTGATCTGCTTTGAATCCGTCTCCGCTTCTAAAAAGGCGCGGACATTTTCCTTGTCTTGGGGCGTCATCCATTGTGGCAGGTCTGACGTGGCTTTAAAGTCGCAGATTAATGCGAGATCTTGCAACTGCGCTTTGTGGGAGTCTTCGAGCGAGTTTTCTCTGGTGACAAAATATTCCACATCCGGGTCAATGTGTATAAGCGGCTTGAGCCACAGGCGATGTACAACAGTACGAATGGCATTCTTGGTCCCTGGGGTGGTGAAGTTTTGCAGCAAGGTCTCATTGCGGTGGTTTTCCCAATCGTGGGAAACATCGGGTCCAATGCGAATGGCATCACACATGCCCAATGCAGGCAGGATGGGCGTACCACAGGTCAGGAAGAACGAACCCTCTTCCATCGCTTCACGCATGGTCCGCAGGCATTCACGGTATGCAACTTCGCGCGGCATATCTTTATAGCGACTGCCTTTCAGTGCGCCGGCATAAAGGAAGTCAAGTTTGAAATAGTCAAAGCCCCAGCGGCGCACCTGTTTCATAAGCGCAATCAACCACGAGATTACATCAGGATGCGTGCTGTCGAGGGCGAAGAGATTCTGCCCCCAGTTGAAGCCCGCGGAGACGAGGCGTCCCTTTTCATCTTTTAACAACCAGTCTTTATGTTCGCGATACATACGCGATGATCTTGCGACGATAAGGGGTGCAAGCCACAACCCTGCGCGTCTGCCGGTGGATTTGATCTTATCTGCCAGTGCTGCCATGCCTGCAGGGAATTTTTCATTGGCCTCCCAATCCCCGATATTTTTTTGCCAGCCATCGTCCACTTGCAAAACATCAAAAGGCAAATTGCCGAGCTGGTCAAATGTCTCATTCAGGATTTTTTCATTAATGGCAGTATACAGACTGTACCACGAACACCACACCCGCGGAATGTGACTCTTCTCCGCTCTGCCAAAACGCGTCCCCAATTCGTTGACGTATTCCCCGAAGACTTGACTCTCCTGTCCGTAAGCAATCAACCAGTTGATCTCATGCGCCTCGCTCTGGCCTTTTAGTTGGTCGCCTACCAGAAACACGTGTGCGTCTGTAGCAAGTGCACCAAGCAGAAGAATGTTACCGTCTGAGAACTCGACCGCACCCAGCCATGAGCCGTGTGGATTCTTTTCGTGTACGTATACAGAATCCGTTTGAAGCGGATGAAAGATGGCGGGTTTTTGGGTGGATAGTGGCGAAAGATCGGTCCATGCGGTTAGTGACCAGGATTGCCACCCATGCCGGTAATAGCGGATGGGGGCGCTGGGCAACTCGATCTCCACCTGTTTCGCTTTGACAACATTCGATTGTTGGACTTCGGAAAAGTTTAGTCTCATAGTCAATAAAGGCTCTTTGTATTGTAAAGGAAAATCTAAAGGCATGCAAAAATACTCTCTTGACGAGGAATTAGGCATAAGGTATATTTCCCGCGTCACTTTCGGAAAAGAAACGTAAATATCATGTATGAAATCAACAAAACAGATATAAAAATCGTCAATTTGCTTCTTGAGGACGGGCGAATGTCCGCTTCGGAAATGTCACGTCGAATGGGCGATATTTCCGAACGGGCGATCCGTTATCGGGTTGACCGAATGATCGAAGAAGGGGTGAT
Organism: uncultured Anaerolinea sp.; assembly: GCA_964648645.1. Lineage (GTDB taxonomy): Bacteria > Chloroflexota > Anaerolineae > Anaerolineales > Villigracilaceae > Villigracilis. Next base: position 1,472 of record CAZYLM010000228.1, on the reverse strand, counting down.
CCAGATCAGCGCTGTGGTCAACCCAGAGGCGCTTGGTCTCAACATCAAGGCAGACGTATGGTTGGAAGTGGAAGCCGATGCTGTGCTGGATGTTGCCAAGAAGATGGCTTCGTTCGAAAATGTGACCTACGTAGCCTGCGGCATCGGACAGAATGACATCAGTATTCAGGTGGTGGCAAAAGACACAGCCGAGATCTATTACTTCGTAACTGAAGTGGTGCGGAAAGTTCCAGGTGTGCGAAAAACTACGACCTCGATCGTGCCGATCATTCTCAAAGATGTTTACCAGTGGAGAGTGCCTGAACGCATAGCAAATACATTGTCAGAGAACGAAACAGCAATCGCATCCAAGTAATTCTGCTACGCGGCGATTCGCCGCAACCCGATTAAAGGAGCAATCATGTTCGGTTCAAAGACTCAGGCACTCCAACAGCGCGCACAGAAGGTCGCACCGCTGGGAGTGAACTCTAATTTTCGTTTTTGGGGAGACGGCATTACTCCCTATGTTGAAAAAGCCAAGGGTAGCCATTTGTGGGACGTGGACGGCAAAAAATACATTGACTATCGCATGGCGTTCGGTCCCATTATTTTGGGACATTCCTACGATGAAGTAGACCAAAAAGTTATCGAAGAAATTCAAAAAGGCATTCTCTTTGCCATGACGGGGGAACTTGAAATTGCCGTGGCAGAGATGATCGTGGAAATGTCGCCTGCTATCGACATGGTGCGCCTTGCCTGTTCAGGGACTGAGGCGACCATGCATGCCATCCGTGTGGCGCGTGCTTATACGGGCCGCGATATCATCCTCAAGTTCGAGGGCAACTATCACGGCTTTCATGACCATACCTTGTGGTCTACCTATGCGCCGGTGGAAGCTTACGGCAATCGTCGCAACCCCATCCCTGTGCCAGCATCCTCCGGTATTCCCAAGATGATGCGCGAGAATATCATCACATTACCTTTCAATGATTTTGAAGGCTTCGAGCGTGTGATGCGTTCATATGGAGAGCAGATTGCCGCGGTCATTTCTGAGCCGTGTCAGGGCAATTGCGCGGCGATCAATCCGCAAGATGGCTTCTTGCAACTTATCCGCAAAAAGACAGAAGAATATGGCTGTGTTTTTATTCTGGATGAAGTGAAAACGGGCTTCCGTATTGCCAATGGTGGCGCACAGGAATACTACCGCCTCATCCCGGACTTGGTAACTTATGCTAAAGCCCTGGGCAATGGCTACCCTATAGCCGCGTTCGGCGGTAAAAAAGATATCATGTCTATCATCGGGCACGGAGTGGCGCAAGGCGGGACCTACACCAATAACAAACCCGGCGTGGCTGGTGCCTATGCAACGCTCAATCTTCTCAAAACCAAACCCATCCTCAAATCCATCGAAAAACGCGGACAGCGCCTCATGGATGGGCTGAAGGAAATCTTCGAAGAGAATGATATTCCTGCCGTGTTTACGGGCTATCCCG
>CAZYLM010000227.1:0-4572 GCA_964648645.1 uncultured Anaerolinea sp. | reverse complement strand
CGCCGCACCCGATCTCGATATCATCCGGGTGCGCGCCAAGGAAGAGGACTCGTTTACCGAAGAAGTTCATAATTGCATCCGTAGGGGCGACTCATGAATCGCCCCTACAATAATTATTTTGTCGCCAGAATCCCGCCGACGACCTTGGTCATCACCAATTTCCCATCGCGTTTGAACCAGCTCGTTGCCACCTCAGTGATCCTGCCGATCAGCGTTTCGTACTCTTCCTTGCCGCTGAACATGGAAGTCCACAACTTGCGGTCTTCACTTAATGAGGCGCGGACGTATTCAATGAAGGGGGCAACCTCTGGGAAAGTAAGGTGGTTCTCGAATTTGTGCAATTCGGTTTTGGCGAAGATGCCATCAATGGTCTTGAAGATGTCACCTTTGAAGCGAGAGGAGCCGGGCATCGGGGGTATGGTCGCATTCGTTGCTTCTTTGATGATGTCGTAGAACATCTGCTTATTCTCGGGCAGGGGACCGGAGACAAAGAGCCGTCCGCCTGATTTCAGAACACGATGCGCTTCGCCAAAGGTGAACTTGAGGTCTGAGGCGTAGTAAATGGCGAAGGCGCTCGTGCATAGATCGAAGGAATTATCCGGAAAGTTGAAAGGCTTGTTGAAATCCAAAAACTGGAATTCCACCTTAGAGCCGCGTTCCTTGTTCTTCGTCCGTGCCTTGTCAAGCAGTTCTTCCGAAAAATCCCCACCGGTGATCTTTGCACCGCCTTTGGTGAAATCGTCAAAAAGGAAACTCAGCTTGCCTGCACCGCAGCCCACGTCAAGGATACTCATGCCAGCCTGGGGTTTGAGCAGTTCATTCGTCCACACATCTATGTTCGCCGACCCATACTTTTCGTGAATATCGATGCGGGTGAGAAGGTCTTTGCTTGTTTCCTGATAGTTGATTTCCATTCTTCTCTCCTTCTAAAACGTTTTATGGATTATACCAAAAGGCATCTCAAAATTCAAAGGCTGAATTTTGAGATGCCTCTAAGCAACTGTTTTATCGTATTCTCTCTTTGACGCAACGGGTAATTCTTTGAAGAGAATATGCTACAATGCGGTTCAGTTTTTTCACGGAGCACATCATGAAACCCACCATTCGTGCTGTAAAAGGTACCCGCGAGTTTTATCCCGAACAAATGGCTTTGCGGAATTATATCTATGGGAAAGTGCGCAGCGCTTCGCAGGCGTTTGGATATCAGGAATGGGACGCGCCTTTCATCGAGACGATTGACCTATACGCTGCAAAATCCGGCGAGGAGTTGGTTCGGAAGCAGTCTTTCACATTTGAGGACCGCGGCGGAGATTTTGTTACCCTGCGCCCGGAACTTACCCCAAGCCTGGCGCGTATGATCGCGGCAAAGCAGGGTGAGTTGTCATTTCCCTTGCGCTGGTGGTCGTTCGGCCCTTTTTGGCGGTATGAACAGCCCCAGAAAGGACGCACGCGTGAATTCTTTCAATGGAACATCGACATGCTCGGTGTCAACTCGCCGGAAGCGGACGCGGAGTTGATCGCGGTCGGTGCTGAATTCCTCCGCTCAGTGGGGCTCAAGCCTGGTCAGGCTTTGATCTATGTGAATAACCGGCGCCTGATGGATTCCGAGTTCGATGCTTTAGGTATTCCCCAGGAGAAGCGGCTCGATGTCTCGAACCTGGTGGATCGGCGGACGAAGGTTGAAGCTGCCAAGTGGGATGGCAATGCTCTGGAGGTCGGTCTAAGCCAGAGTCAACTGGATGGCTTGAAAGGGATCCTTGGTAATTTTGATCTTTGGAAAAAGAACGATGAATTAACCCGCCTTTTTACAGCCCTGAAAGCTTTGGGTGTGGAAGAATATGTAAAGTTCGACCCGAACATCATGCGTGGCTTGCTCTATTACACAGGCACCGTCTTCGAGGCGTTTGATAATACCGGTCTCGTGAAGCGTGCGATCTTCGGTGGTGGACGTTATGACAATTTGCTTGCGGATGTAGGCGGTCAGTCTCTCTCCGGTGTGGGTTTTGCAATGGGGGACGTAGTCATTGGAATTATCCTGCAGGAGGCTGGTCTGGTCCCTGCCTTCGAGCCGAGTCCTGCAAAGGTGTTGGTCACAGTGTTCGATGAAAAACTTTGGATGCAATCTTATGTGTTGGCTGCTGAGTTGCGCCAGGCTGGGCTCGATGTGATGGTTTACCCGGAGCCTGTAAAGTTACCCAAACAGTTCAAGTTTGCAGATAAGATGTCGATGAAGGCAGCTCTCGTGCTGGGCCCGGATGAAGCGGAAAACGGATTGGTCGTAGTCAAAAACCTTGAGACGGGCGGGCAGGAACAGGTCCGGCGAGAGACGGTGGTACAGACTGTGCGAGAGCTATTAAAGAATGCCTGAGATTCGCCCGGTAACAGCGCGGAATTGGCGGGAATTATCCAACTTGAAGGTCAGAGGCGATCAGTCGAAGTTCGTGTCATCGAATTTGCAATCGATCGCAGAGATGCAATTCGGTTTTGACGACAAACCCGGTTATGGACGCTGGCAGGCTTCGTCGTTTGGGGTGTACGACGACGATACCCCGGTTGGCTTTTTTATGCTTGGGCGAAATCCACAAAACCCGGAGGTTCAGGGGTATGTCATTCGCCTGATGGTGGATGAAAAATTCCAAGGCAAAGGCTACGGGAGGTTTTCCTTGAATTGGATCCTTGAACATTTCAAGGAAGATAACGAGGTGAACATTTTGGGGATTAACTACGAGCCGGAAAATGAGGTCGCACGTGCATTTTATGCGTCCGTCGGCTTTACGGAGACTGGCGAGATCGAAGATGGAGAAGTCGTTGCGATATTGGATATCGGCAGACTTCGGGCTTGAAGTAGGTGGGACTCTGCGTTATAATCCCGCCGCTTTCATATGGCGGATGTAGCTCAATGGCAGAGCACCTGACTGTGGCTCAGGTGGTTGTGGGTTCGAGCCCCATCATCCGCCCAAAAAGAATAACGGAACCCCCGAGACGACAAGTCTCGGGGGTTATTTTTTTCTACTCTTTCTTGGTATACCAGATCGAACCGGGCGAGTCGTAACTAAACCCTTCTCCCATAATGATGTGGGTGGTGCCGTTCTCGTCAATATCCATTTCGAAATAATCACCAAACGGGAAGCGGAATCCGTCAGCTATTATGTAGGTTGGGTAACCGTCTACAAATGCAGAAGCATCCTGCTCGCTTGTCCAGCTCGACCCCCCATCAGTGGAAGAGCGGTAATAGGTATTCCACCAGCCGTTCGTGCGTTCATCCATCCATGAAATGCGTACATCACCGTTCCCGGTGGCGGCAATGGCTGGGAAATTATGAGAGATATTCGCCCCAGCCGTTGAAACATCTGCACGGGTTGTCCATGTAGTACCGCCGTCAGTGGATTTGTAGAAGTAGACTCTAGCGGGACCGAAGTCTGTATTGTTGGCGTTCGAAAGAGCGTACACATTCCCGGCTTCATCCCCGGTCATCACGATCTGCGCGCCAAGGTATGCCCATCCGCAGGCATAATCCACCGGACATTTTTCCGGGGCGCGGGAAACGTCCACAATTTTGCTGCTCCAGGTGGTGCCGCCATTTGTAGATTTACTGACGACGAGATTGACCTTGCCTTTTGCACCCCCATTCTGTTCATACCCGGCCCATGCCATGTAAACAGTGCCATTTGGGGCAACATAACCACCGCCTCCCATCGCCCAGCCAAGCTTGCCAGTGAATTTAACTTCGGTTTGGGTAAAGGTCTGTCCGCCATCGTGAGAGGATGCGACGTAGAGTTTTTGGGTATGGGTGTAGGCTACATAAACATCCTGCCCTCGTACGGTGAGAATGGGTTTGTCCACCGCGGCATTCGTGGCATCGGCGATAACGTGGGTCCAGGTTACTCCAAAATCTGTGGATTTGGAAACGACGATGTCGCTCTTATTTGCCTCCATCCATGAAGCGTAAACGGTACTTCCATCGGCAGGGTCTATGGAAATTTGAGAATCCCATTGACCGGTATTTTCACCTTCCGTATAAATGGGGTTCGGCGAGCCCCAAGTGTCTCCGTGGTCGTTGCTAATCTGCAGGATCTGGGTCGGGTTGCCACATACATCGCAACCTGGCACTCCATAATATTGAGGATACAGAACGTAAACATGTCCAAACCGGTCTGTGGCAATGGCTGGCTCCCACTGGTCTCCATTAGAGAAGCCAAGCCGGACCTGGGTAGTAAATCCATTCGGTGGGGCGGGCGGTACCTTTACGCCGGCTGGAATTGGTGCAGCGATGACTGACTGTAGCGGACCGACCGTTTTGCGTTTTGCCTTTACTGGGGTAACTTCCGCTGATGGTGCTAAAGCCCCAAGGCTTGCGGAGATCATTGCGGCAAGGACGAGAATGACTAAAGTGATGAAAACATGCATACGGGTTGCGCGGGCAGACATAACACTCTCCTCTGATTGGGTTTTTATCCTGCGAGAAGGATATGAAATAGTTTACAGAATCGGCTGGGGAATTGTCAAGCATCATTCTGTTTTCATGTACAATAGCCCCCATGTCGAAGACCATCAATGTCCTTTTCCTCGCGG
>CAZYLM010000226.1:0-4583 GCA_964648645.1 uncultured Anaerolinea sp. | reverse complement strand
GCTTTCTCGATCCATTCGAGCGGATGCTTGACGGAGGAAAAGTTCGATTGGGCGGGATAAGCAAACAGATTATGACCAGCCTTGGAAGGGCGGGACAACTCTAGTTCCAGTTGCGAGGCGTCGACTCGCATATCCGGCAGCATGACCGGGATATAGGTCACCTCCGCGCCGCGTGCATGAGCAAACTCACGAATCCCATTCACCGAATTGTGATTATCGAAGGTCAGGAGATAACGTCCGTTCGGGAAGGGATAGCTCTCCCCCACAAGTTTGAGCGCGCCGCTAGCGTTGGGGGTGAAGATGGCAAGATATTCATCCGGGTTGGCGTTGAAGAACTTGAGGATGTACTCGCGTGCACCTTCGACCAGATGCGTGGCGGCAAGCGAAGTGGGATTGGACGAATGCGGGTTGCCATAGACATGGTCGTGCAAAAGCTTTTGATGTTGTTGAATCTGCGACTCGGCATAGATGCCGCCGCCCGTGTAATCGAGATAGACATGCTCGCCCGCATCGAGGCGGGAATAATCCCTTTTGCGAAGGTCATCGATCTTTTGCGTCTGTTTATACGCGGGAAATTTTTGAAGGAAGGTTTCGAGTTCGGCAGACATTTCGGTTCTCCTCAAGTCAATTTAACCACAATTATCGGTTGGTTGGTGCGGCTTAATCCTCCTTGGCGGAAGTGAGCAATCTGGTTTATTCCACGATTTGTTCTTTTCCATAACCAATGGTAAGTATAATTGGCAGTCAGGTATTCATTCAACTGTGGTCATGCAAATCCAAAGATCCACATCGACGAGGTAAGCTTTATGTTACTTGTAAATAAAAGCATGAAAGTATATTTTGCTGCAGTTGGTCTACTTGCACTTTGGGTGGGAGCCTGGGGATACTTCATCCCCGACCGTGTGGATGCGGCCATCCCCTGGCTGGTGCCGCCGCTGCATGCCCGTTTTTTGGGGGCGATGTATCTCTCCGGAATGACGTTCATGATCGCCGGGATATTTTCCAAATATTATTTCGAAGTGAAAGTGATGATCCGCGTTATCGCGATCTGGACCGGGATGCTGTTGGTCGTATCCCTTTTCTATCTCAGAGAGTTCGATTATTCCCGGGGTCCTGTCTGGTTTTGGTTTGGTGCTTATATTTTATATCCGGCAATCGCCCTCTGGTTGATGTGGCGCTATCGTAACCAGAAGGAGGATATCCACGGAAATCCGCTGCCTGGTTGGGTAAAGTCGTATTTGATCATACAGGGGGGCGTTGTCTCTCTACTGGCGGCGGCGTTGTTGTTCATGCCGAATGCGATGGTCAACCTTTGGCCCTGGAAGATCACGCGTCTGCTGGCGCAGATCTACTCTGCGCCTTTCCTGGCATATGGTCTCAGCAGTCTGATGATCAGCCGCAGCACCACGTGGCAAGAGACCCGCGTGATCGTGGTGGGAACGTTCGTCTTCGCATTCGGGGTACTGCTGGCTTCCTTCATCCACCGGGACCTTTTCACGTTGACAAATCTCTCCACATGGTTCTGGTTCGGGGGCTTCCTGACAGCAACGGTCATGCTTGGAGTGCTGAGTCAGGCATCGATCCGCGCGGGAGGCGCAGCATGATCAAACAACCGGCACGATTTTATACGGCATTCTCGGGTATTTTCCTGTTACTGCAGGGTACAACAACTCTTGCCTTTCGCCTGTACCCACAACTCGACCAGGCATTTCCTCAACTGCTGGCAATCACCCAAATGATCCCGCCGCATTCGATACTGCATATCCTCACAGGGATTCTTGCCCTGCTTGTTTTATGGAAAGGCGGCAAACGCGGTGTCTTTTTGTTCGCGCTTGCGCTCGGGGCTTTTTATACAGGTTTGGCGGTGTACGGCTTTATCACTCACGAACATACCATCTTTGGGCTGCAACCGTTTGATCACCCGTTTCATTTACTTCTGGGCATTTGGGGTTTGGCGGCTGCGGGGTGGGCATATCTTTCAAAAGGCAGGAAAACAAAATGAAAACGAACGAATTGAAGATCGCAATGCCCTTTCGCGTCTGGCTGGCAGTGGAGGTTTTGTTCGGGGTTGGAGCTGTTCTGGCTGTCGGGCTTGCTCCTCAGGATACAGCCACGAATTTTGCCTGGCCCATCCAACCCGTGGTGATGGCGGCAGTACTCGGAGCCTTTTATATTACGTCGGCCCCATTATTCCTGCTGCCATTCCTTGCAAAGCGCTGGAAGATGATCCGTGTCATGATCCTGCCAACGGCACTCTTCAGCACCATTCAACTGGCAGCCACCTTTCTGCATTGGGATAAATTTTCTGTTGGCACGACGCCCTTCTACGTCTGGTTCGCCAGCTACCTGCTGCCGCCTCCGATTTTCATCGGCGCTTATTTTTGGCATCAAAAAAATATCGGTAACGAGGAACCCATCCCTTCTGAAGATAAGATCCCTGATTGGTTGCGGCTGACATTGTTGGTCCTTGGGATTTTGTTTTGCATCATTTCTGCAACGGCATTCTTCCTCCCGCATCTGCTGATCCCGATCTTCCCGTGGAAGTTGACCCCGCTGACATCGCGTTCCTTGAGCGGATGGCTGGCGGCGGTGGGAACCATATGCCTTTCCATGCGCAAAGAGAACAGCCGCACCCTTTCCCGCCTTGCAACGCCAATGTTCATCATGCTGCTCCCGGCTTTGCTCATGCAGATGGGGCGTTTTCCAAACGAAGTCAATTGGTCAAGCCCAGCTCTATGGGTCGGGCTGATCCTATTCGGGTCCGTCGGGCTAAGCGGTCTTTACCTTGCCATCGGCAATTGGCGGGAAGCGCTGACATGAGCTTTCTCAAAAACGGGATCGTCGAAAATCTCGAAACCACCAGACGGATCCCCATCGGTCGCTTTTGGGACGTGAAGTTGTCGATCACTCCGATCGCATGGCTGGGTCCGTTCATTTTCTTTGGGCTGCACTTCGCTCTCAACTTATTGAGTCCACGCCTCTCACTGGATGAGAGGCTGACTCGATCCTTGCACTTTGTCCTTGCCGTTGAGCTGACAACGATCATCCATGCCTTTGGGCATATTCTGAGTGGAAAACTCGTCCACAGCGCCATGGACGAGTTGCTTATCACCACCACCCGCGATGTCAATATCTACCAGGGCGATCAGGGCAGGATTCCCAGCCGCGTACACGTTATCCGTGCGGTGGGAGGTCCTGCCCTCAACATTCTCATCGGAATCATTTTTATTTTCATTTCCCCTTCGCTCTCACAAGGCTTTTGGTCAAACCTCAATAACAGCCTTGTCTCCACCAACCTTTTCTTCGGGCTGGGTGGGTTACTCCCCATCCCATCGGTGGACGGGGAGGTCATTTGGTGGGAGGTCATCAAAGGGATGAAAAAGCAATAGAACGCTCTTCACGACTATCGCACTTCAGTTCAGGGCAATTCCACTACCGAAACCTTTGCACCAGATTGATTGACGATATACATCACCCCATTGCCAAACGCGATCCCTGTCGGGCGTTTGAAGGGATTGTCATAGGTCTTTTTGCCGCCCAATGCCCACAAGAACCCGCCGTCGTTATCGAAGACCTGTAAACGACCCAAATCATAATCGGTCACATATACGTTGCCGTCCACATCTACCGCAATGCCTTCAGGTGTGCCGGGCAGGCTGATATCTTCACCCATCTTCCATGCTTTAATGAACGTGCCTGCAGGATCAAATTTTTGCACATATTTGGTCTCGTAATCGGCGACAAAGATATTGCCCTGCACATCCACTGCAATGCCAGTGGCATGTTTGAACTTTCCGCCACCGCTGCCATCACCACCAAACTTCATTATGAAGCCACCGGTGTTATCGAACTTCTGCACATAGGGGTTGCCATCATCGGTCACGTACACATTGCCATCTGCATCCACTGCAATACCAATCGCACGCACGAACTGACTGTCTTCCGTTCCTTCACTGCCCCACTGCAAAATGAACCTGCCGTCTTTATCAAATTTCTGAATACGATGGTTTTCATTATCCACCACAAAGACATTGTCAGCGGCATCGATCGCCAGCCCGCCAAAGCCCAGGGTCTTGAACTCCCCTTCGCCGCTGCCTTGCTTGTCCCATTTGGCAAGCAGGTTGCCATCAGCATCGATGACCAACACGCGGTCCTTGCCCGTATCGCTGACGTAGATCTGCCCAAGCGAATTGACCGCCACGCCATAGGGGTCCTTCATGCTGTCTTCCGATAGCTTGATCTCAAATGGTTGTTCAGGGGTTGCGGTCGCCGCAACGGTGGGAACTTGAGTCGGCGATGTTGTAGAAGTTGGTAATGGTTGTTCCATCGCCCCACAGGCAGTTATTAGAATCGTAATGAAAACTATAATGATCGATACTCGTCTCATAATCCTTCCTCCTCAAGAAGTTGAAAGGATTATAGGGGTATGAGATTATTTTTCCACCATCCTTGAGGAGGGTTTCCCCGCCTTATCGATTTCGCATTAAATGGAGTTACCCAAACCGCTCCAGGCTCATCAGACTTAAACTGAAGGCTGGTTCTTGTCCATTGAGCAGTTGGCTTACGACCAAGCCGGTTCCCGG
>CAZYLM010000225.1:0-4584 GCA_964648645.1 uncultured Anaerolinea sp. | reverse complement strand
AGCGCCAGATGGATACGATCCATAACAAGCCCGCTCCAGCCAGACCGGAGAGGATTACCATCCAAACATATGGCGGGAGGAAGTTCGGCAGCATGCGCACGAACACACTCAACACTTCACCGAGTGTCTGAATGGATGAGAAGAGAAATAAGAAAAAGCCGAGTGCCGCCGTAAGCCATTCCACCGGCGCAGAGGCAATGGCAAACACATACGGACCGACAAACAAGCCGACCAGTCCGATCGCGCTAACGATGAGAACGATCAATCCCCACAATTTACGGCGGCGTTCCGCAATTTGCTGGGCAGCAAGTCTTTCCTGGAAGCGCATTGCAAACCCGGGCCTGGGTGCCCGAACGCGTGCCGAGCGCAGCGCTAGCCCTGTCTCGGCGAGGGCAGTGCAGGTTTTGCACTCCCTCAGGTGAGAATCAAGTTCACGCTTCTCTCCAGGGGTGAGGATTTTATCGTCCAACAGCCAGGTTTCAAAAGGCTGGTGATTCATTGTGTCTCCTTTCCATTTCGGCAAGCAGGTCGTCTTCCTGTTCGACCCATACGCCTGCCAGTTCCTTGCGGGCGCGGTGCAGGCGACTTTTCACCGCGCTCACCGTCAAATTCAAAGATTCCGCAATTTCCTTCTCCGAATAGTCGTACCAATATCGCATGATGACTGCAGCGCGGTCGGTCGCATCCAGCTCCTGCAACATGGCATGGACCCTCGCATTCGTCTGACCGGTGATGGCTTCATGTTCGGGGCTGGGCGCATCCATGTCGGGAATCTCGAACGAGTTCCCCTCTTCATCTTCAGCGTCCATCGAGAACATCGAGAACTTGCGGCGGCGGAGCCGGTCGATGCAGTAATGCGCTGCGATCGACAGAAGCCATGTCGCAAACGGCCGCTTTTCGTCATACCGGTGCAGGTGTTGGTAGGCGCGCAAGAACGTTTCTTGTGCGGCGTCTTCCGCGAGTTCGGGCTCACCCAACATGCGGTAACACAGGTTGAAGACGGGGGTCTGGTAGGTTTCTACGAGTCTTGTAAACGCCTCGTCATCACCTTGTTGCGCCTGGGCGACCCAGGCTTGTTCTTCGTTCACGTTTCTCCTCGGGAAGGCTTTCTACCTTCTCTTACGCATTCTCAGGAGGAAAAGTTTCACAAATTTGACTGAACAAATTCTTGGGCGGAATGCAAAACGTCCAACACTCAGATTACTCCAAATTCTTGTTGGATACACTACTCTCAAGTTTGGTTCTGGTCCCAAACTAATGGCTATGCCCTTCCCCGCTTCCTTCGGGACCGAGGAACTGCTCCCACTTCCCAAGCGAATCTGCCTTTTGAGCGAAGAAAATCGCAATCGCAGTGGTGATTGGCACGGCAGCGATCAGCCCCAACGAACCGACAAGGGTCCGCACAACCTCCTCGGCGATGAAAGAAAAGTTGATGATATAGCCATAATCGCCGCGCCCCAAAGAAAACATCAAGAGCATGGGCAGCGAGGCTCCAGCGTACGCTAAGACCAGTGTGTTCACTGTGGCAGCCACATGGTCCTGACCGATGCGCATGGCGGAGGAGTAAAGTCCGCGGAAGCCGAAGTTGGGATTCGCGTGGTGAAGCTCAAATACGGCTGAGGCTTGAGTAGTCACCAGGTCATCCAATACGCCGAGAGCACCGATGATCAGACCTCCAAGGAAAAGTCCGCGCAGATTGATGGGTGTTTCGCTGAGTTGCATCAGGAACATCACGTTCTCATCGCCTGAACCGTTGAGCTTGGCGAAGACCACGAACAGCCCCGCCAATGCGCCGGTGATAAGCAGCACAATGACCATGCTGAGTACGGCGGCATGAGTTTTGAGAGTCCAGCCGTAGGTGAGGTACAGACTGACGCCCAGCAAAATGATCGAACCGATGATACTGATGGTTAACGGGTCTTCGCCGTTGAGGATGTGCGGAATGATATAGCCGATGATGATATACAAGCTGAACGCCATGCTCAGCAGGGCGCGAATGCCTTTCCATTGGCTGATAAGGACGATGGCGATGACGAAGAAGAGGGTCAGCCAAAGGATGGGGTCGATGCGGATGTAATCCACAAAGTAGGCATTGACCACGTTGTCGGGAGTCTTCGAAATGGTGACGATGATCTTATCGCCGGGCTTGAGCAGGTAATCGTCCGAACGCACCTGGCGTTTGCCGTAGTCGATCTCCATCGGGATGCCTTCATAAGCTCCTTCAAGGATGTTCACACGGGCGACCTGATATGTTTGTACTTTCCCGCCCATTTCGATCTCGCCTTCGTCGATGATCTGCAAGACCTCGGCCCGCACCGTGTCCGCGCCGAAGGTGGCGAACCCCTCACCGGGGAGTTGTTCGCGAGTGATTAACGTGTAAGCCGTTACACCAATAAGCAGTAGAAAAGGATAGAGCCATGAAGATTTTTTCATGGCTCTGATTATAACAATTCAGTTTGTTAATTGAATTTATTAAAGGTCAAGAACTTCCATCCAGGAATTTCTTGAATAGTCTTATTACTTTCCCTCTCTGTTTAATAGCTATACTTAATAGATAAACTGCTCCGCCTATTAATAAAAGAGAAAGAACATCTCCAGTGTATAGCATACCGTTTTGTAAATAAATCGACTTATCCGCCATACTGGCTTGAATATCCGCCCAGAAAGACGGCAGCATTAAAAGGGTGAGTGTAAGTGAAGCGGCAGCTAGCCCTATAGAAAGGATGGTTGAATTGTCATTCTGCTTTTCGGAAAGGTCTGCCAGATACAATTCATCCACATGGTCTACCACACTACTAATACTGGAAATGTTCCTTTCTATGTTATCTTGAATAGTTGGAACTCCCAATTGTTCGAGCAAGTAAGTTGCTTTCTTAATGGCATATTCGGCGCGACTCCATAAGAGGGGATGGCTGATGCTACGGGAGAGAGCTGCTAGATTCCTAAGGTATGCCGCTCGTGTGACGAGATCAGGGAGGCGGGGATCCAGTTTAATATCGCCTGAAAACAGCTTGGAGCGGGTCTCGTGAACCGTCTGGGCAATCTCGCCGAGGAGCGCATGTGTTTCGCTTTCCAATAATTGTGAAAGAACCCGAACTTCAACCAGAAACTCAATCATTCGTTCGATTGCGCCCCAATATCGAAGATAACTTACCCGGAGCGTTGCACCTGGCACGGAAGAGACGAGCAGTTCATGCTCTTTCCATTTCGAGGCAGGCATGATCAGTGCTGTTTTCGATCTTAAGACGCATAACTCATCTTCCCAGCTGGATTGCGTCAAACCCGGGATTTCATCTACGACTCTCCAGAGGTGATTTGGGAATAGGATATTCTCTTCCTGGGTGGGCATGTCTGCTTCATTGTCTTTACCTTTCAGGGATTGTTTTAAGACGGATCCTTCAATCAGATTCGACAATGCCTGACGCAAGTGGGGCGAATTCCTAATATCGTTCAAATTGACGGTCGCTTGGGCATTGACCTTGCCTGCCCCATTTTTTAACCTTTCCGCAATGGACGAGTCTGCTAGCAATTCAGTAAAATGATGCACGACATATGAGTCATGAAGCGGGATTGAAATATTTGGCTCCGGAGATTTTAAACGAATCGGCTCGGACTCCCCAGGAATGGGGATCTCCAAAGCTATCGAGTTGACAAATAAGCTGCAAACCTCCATGGCAAGCCGCCATTGGATCGGGTAATATAAAAGATTGCCCGAATGATTTTCATCCACCCCCAACCACGACAGAAAAGCTTTGACGGATCTTTCCTTCTTTTCTATGACCTCCGGGCTGTCTTTGTATTTTTCACGTGAGCCCTTCAACCAATTTAATGCGCTTTGTATATCAAGAGACTCCTGAAGTTGCAGAACATCCTGCGCAAGTTTTATGAAAGGTCGGGGTTGTTCGAAGTGCCGCCTGCTTAGCCGGATGATAAAAAATCCTGTTGGTGTTGCTCGGATATAGATCGACCATTTCATCCATGCCCGCCAGAAGAGCTTTTCGAACTGGAAATTGGTCATCAGGTCTTCGCTAAAAGTTACCTCGTCTTTATCCAAAGCAAATGCGGGCGAAGTATATCGTTCAAGCATAAGGGAACGAAAAACCCCAGTCGCAAACCCTACTTCTTCGGTAGTCATATCCTCCGGGCGTCCACGGCGACGCTTGTCTTCATACAGTGTGATGAATTGTTTTTGGAATTTAAGTTTCTCAGGCAATGCCACTTTCAAGGCTTGTGCAAATTCTTCGCGGCCTCTGATCTTCTCAAATCTCCCTTGATCCTGTTCTTGAACAAATCGTTTCATGTTCAAGACGAGTAAAACATTGGTGTACCCTCTTGCAGAGATGTTTGCTTTCATCGCAATGCCTCTTTTTATATTAAAGCGGGATGACGAGGTGGACAACGCAAGTTGTCCACCGTATGACTTTGAAAGCAGGAACCACTAATGATTAAGTTTGTTTTTGGTTAGAAAATCATTTATTCTTGAGTAAATTCAAACTTTGATTTGACAATTGCGAAATTTTACCACCCACTACCGCCCATAAGGATACCAATAGCTCTTATCTTCCATATTGAAATCCCAGTGGA
>CAZYLM010000224.1:0-4588 GCA_964648645.1 uncultured Anaerolinea sp. | reverse complement strand
GCGCGCTTGCTTTGGGAGCAAGAGGTCGCAGGTTCGAATCCTGTCGCCCCGACTTTGTTTTTCGACCGGCTTATGTGTGGCACAATAGCGTCAAAGTCGCAGGTTCCCCATTGAGGGGCAGATGAATATCGCCATCCAGACAGAACTCAAGAGGCACGAGACATAACCATTTCAGTTATGTGATACGTGCCTCTTATGATTCAAGGTGTGTTAAAATTAATTCCAAAGGATCTCCCATGGCAAAAAAGATAGATGGCGTTATCGAATCGGTTCGTTACAAGAACGGCCAGATCACGGCGGTACGTGTTTATGAAAGGCGCGGTGCGACATTTTCAGACCGCTTGCTGCTCGACCGAAAAGCCCTGTTGGAACGTCTCCAGAAAGGGAAGCACTTTGTCTCCGGCTCGCGCGAAGAGTTAATGGCAAGCACGTTCAAAGAAGACAAGCCCATCCTGCTCATCAAAACAGATGGACACGAATACATTGCCACGCGTGAAAACGCAGCAAAGGATGAGTTGGAAGGCGTTACGCTTTTTTAGGCATCCGGCATGAAAGTTATAGATAGAACAGCCCTGCAAGACCAGCAAGGGAATATCAATCTGATCGCCCGTGTTCAGGGAACTCTGAGTCACGGGTTTAGTTGGTATCCCGAACTGGAGGCTCAAAAGAAGATCATCGCTCAGTTGGACCGCATGTTGGATAAAGGGTTCGTACTGATCCGGAACTTCAACCTGCCGGACAGTGAGATCGTCATCCCCATCATCCTGATTGGACCCGGCTCGTTCAATGTAATTATCGTGACCCCGGTCAAGGGGCATTTCGAAGCCAAGGAGATGGAATGGAATACGGTCGATGCCAATGGCAATGCGACTCCTGCCAAACGAAACCCGATCGACCTGCTCGTAAAGCTTTCGCGCGCGGTCCAGAAATACCTGCAACTTAATAATATCAACATTCCCATGCAGGTCGAGCCTGCGTTGATCGCCAGCGACCCGGGCGTGAACATCGATTCATCACAGCCTGCAGTTAGAGTCGTGCGCAGTGACGCCGTCAAGTCGTTCGCTGCCACCCTCAATGCAACCAGCCCCGTCCTGCGCGCTGAACAGGTATTGGTTTTTGCAGATCTGATCCTCGAACCCAATCCTCAGCCCGCAAAGAACCAGGCTGAACCTAATCCCCCGCAAGGAGCGAAACCGCTCTCACGGGCGCAGGCGATCTTCAAAGCCTCCGAAGGCAACAACCCGCCTCCGGCAATTCAATCCCTGCCCAGAGCGGTTCCCGCAAAACAATCCATCCCTCCCGCAAAGCAACAAAGAGCGGGTATGTCTGGTATGCAGATTTTCATTTTGGCTGCGATCGGTCTTTTGGGGTGCTGCGCCATCGGCGGTCTTGCCGCCTATTTATTCCTCCTTAATTGATATATCACGTTGAGCAAACCATTCCTTTCCATCATCATCCCCGCCTATAACGAGGAGAACCGTCTTCCGCGCACTTTGGAGGAAATATTTTCATTTCTCAACGAACAAAGGTACGCGAGCGAAGTGATCGTTATCGAGAACGGCAGTACCGATAAAACGTTCGAGATTGCAAACGGTTTCTCAAAAAAATATCCCGATTTGATCGTCATCCATGAAGAACACACTGGCAAGGGGAATGCCATCCGGCGTGGAATGCTGGAAGCTCACGGCGAATACCGCTTCATCAGCGATGCTGACCTTTCCATGCCCATCAAAGACCTGCCTCGTTTTCTTCCTCCTGAAGCAACAGATTTCGATATTGCCATCGCATCACGTGAAGCGCCGGGCTCCATCCGCTACAACGAACCGCCCTACCGCCACGTTGGAGGCCGCCTCATCAACCTTGTCATCCGTCTGTTCATCCTGCCAGGCTTAAATGACACACAATGCGGCTTTAAATGTTTCCGCGCCGCCACCACAGAAGAACTCTTCAAAAAACAGACCCTCACCGGTTGGTCCTTCGACATCGAATTGCTTTACCTTGCGCGCCGCAGGAAACTCAGCATCCGCGAAATTCCCATTCATTGGTATTTCGACCCGGAAAGTAAAGTGAGCGCGATCCGCGATGCCTTGAAAATGATCGGTGATATATTCCGCATACACCTCAACCAGTTACGCGGCGTGTATGACGCAAACCCCTGACCTCTCGAACGAAAAAGAACTCTGGCCCGCCTGTCGTTTCATTGCCGGGATGGATGAAGCAGGACGCGGCGCCCTTGCCGGACCGGTTTGCGTCGGGGCGGTCATCCTCCCATACGAACATCCGCATCTTCTCCAGGCTTTGAACCGGGTTCGCGACTCCAAGCAGTTGACCTCCCGGGAGCGTTCCACCCTTTCCCCACTCATCCGCGAGACCGCCCTTGCGCACGGAATCGGATTCGCCTCAGCCGAAGAAATAGACCAACTGGGGATCGTACCCGCCACCCGTCTGGCTGCGAGCCGTGCTATAGAAGAGTTGACTCTGTATCCCGATTACCTGCTCACCGATTTCCGGCTTGAACTCCCCGAACTGGACATCCCCCAAACCGCAATCGTCAAAGGCGACGCAAAATCCCTAAGCATTGCCTGCGCCTCCATCCTCGCCAAGACCGCGCGTGACGAATACATGCTTGGGTTGCACAACGCGTATCCCGACTATCATTTTTCAAAACACAAGGGGTATGGAACTTTATTCCACCGCAATCAGATCCAAAAGCTTGGCCATTCCCCTATCCATCGAAAAACATTCAAGATAAAAAACTGACGGTCACAGTAAGGGTGACCGTCAGTTTTTTATTTCTTCAAGATACCGCCACCGGCGAGTTTACTTTCCGGCCTACCACTGCGCCAGGCATAATACCCCAATCCCGCGCCGCCCAGAACCAGGATCGCGCCAAAGATGCCAAGTATCGTCGAACCGCCACCTTTATTTGCCGTTTCTTCAGACGCAGGGTCCACAACCACATCCTGTGACTGTGCCCCAAAATCCACGAATGCCCGGTCGCCCGCATTCACTTTCAATGAATAGCTCAACTCCATGGTCGGGTTGTAATTATCGGGGATCGCCACTGTGAGGTTATACGTCCCTTCAGGAGTATCTGAAAAACAAACACCTTGATACACGGTTGGGTCATCGGGTATGACCGTATCTTGCGAGCCGGTATATTTCCCATTGATCTCGGTCACGCTCACCGCACCGCCCGCGATTGCCGGTTCGGTTTCCTGGCGCATTGCATCACCGTTGATATCATCGTACAACAGCACACACACTTGCGTCGTTCCGGTGATCGGCGTGGGTGTAACAGTCGGTGTGACGACAGCCTGATTTGCAGGCGCGGTTGATGTCGCTGCCGCCACAACGCCGATCAATAATTCCTGCCCTTCCACGAGCGTACAATTCTCATCGAGCTTCGAATTCAACTGGCGTAATTGGTCGACAGAGATTCCATGCAATGCCGCCACCCGGAAACAGTTATCACCTGCCTGGACGACATAAATAATGCGGCCATCCGTTCCAGGTGTGGGTGTGACATATTGCTGGGCATTCGGAGCAGCCCCTGCCGGAAGCCACAAACCGAATAAAAGCAAGCCAATCAACACAAGGAAAACGAAAAAACGTTTTGGGTTCATCGGGGAAAATTATAACACTCCCGGTTATAGCATCTCAGTGTGACACTGAATGGTATAAAATAGACTTGAAGTGAGGCATCATGAAGACATTGATCAAGAACGGAACTCTCGTCACCGCATCCGAGACCTTCACCTCCGATATTCTGATCGAAGATGAAAAGATAACCCGCATCGGACTCGACCTTGAAGTTGATTCTGCCCATCAAGTCGATGCCGAGAGGAAGCTGGTCATGCCAGGCGGAATCGACCCGCATGTGCATCTCGACCTGAAAATGTTCGACACCGTCTCCTCCGACGACCACTACACCGGTCACAAAGCTGCTGCTTTCGGCGGGACGACAACGGTGATGGACTTCGTGGTATTGGAAGACAAAGGCTTCGACTACTCTGTGGATGTGTGGATGAAAATGGCACAGAAAGCCGCCATCGATTACTCCTTCCACATGAACCTGACCAGGTTCAACGAGAAAATCGCCAAAGAGATCCCTTCGCTCATGAAGATGGGCATTCAAACGCTCAAGGTCTTCACCGCTTATAACGGACGTCTGCGCCTCGATGACGGCGGCATCTTTAAAGCCTTGCAGATCGCCCGCGATAACGGCATGTTGGTCATGGCGCATTGTGAGAATGGCGATGTGGTCGAAACGCTCACCGCCCAGGCGCTCGCAGAAAAACGCACCCCCCCCATCTGGCATGCACTCACCCGGCCAGCCTGGGGCGCCGTCGAAGCGACTTTGCGCATGGCGGCGATGGCGGAACAAGCTGACGCGCCGGTTTACATCGTCCACATGAATGCAGGCGGCGAAGTAGATATGCTGAAATATGCCCGTGAGCGTGGAGTCAAAGTAATGGGGGAAACCTGCCCGCAATATCTATTCTTTACCATGGACCACCTCGCCCGACCCGACGGCGCCAAGTGGATCTGCTCTCCGCCCATGCGCACTGAAATGGACAATGCCCGA
>CAZYLM010000223.1:0-4618 GCA_964648645.1 uncultured Anaerolinea sp. | reverse complement strand
AAAGCCGGTTTTCCCTCCATTGCCCTGTTGCTCGGGGGAATCATGGTCATCGTTGCCATTATTAAAAATATCGCCTTGGAAAAAGTGAAGATACAACTCACTGGAAATCAGCCAGCTCAACTGGCGGCTGTGGGAGTGTTGTTCATCATCGGGGGGATCGCTTTACAGTATTTTCCGCCGGGAGGAACTGGTGAAGCCCCGGTGGATGTCAATGTATATTCCACTCTGTATGCCTTGCAAACCCAGGCAGCCACCCCGGTGAATGGGTCTGAGCAGGTTTCCATCGTTTCGACACCTGCACCGCCAACGCCCATACCGCCCACCATTTTGCCCGCAGGTATAACACCGACACCAATCTCGATTTCATCCACGCCGGATCCCTCCTCCCAGCCTTTGGCGGAGCTGTACTGCACGAATTTTTACAGCGTCAGAGTTCGTAAAGGTCCCAGTGACGAATATCCTGTTCAATCCGTTATCGAGAATCCAAATAACCTCAGCAACCCCGATTGCCTGTTGTTTGACTTTCGCATGCCGGATAATTCATGGATCAGGATCGCGCCGGGGCAGGAAAATTCGAAATATGCGCAACATGAAACGGGTTGGGTTGTATCTGACCAATTCCGCCCTCTCGATTTCGAGAAACTACGCGTTTACATCCCAGAGAATGTAGATAGCGGATTGTATTGTGTTGCCAGCCGGTATGGGGTTAAGGTCCGCAGTTGCCCAAGGGAAGGTTGCCGCGAGGTTGGTTTCCTGACCCTGCAGGATTGCGTTTATATGGACGGGCGTTCCTCAGATAGCTTGTGGGTGAGAATATCCAGCCAGATGAACGACGATAAATATGCAGCGTATGCCGGGAATTGGGTTAGCACCTACTATCTGGCCCCGTTTGAATTTACCGCTGGCTATCAACCATACTTCCGTTATTATTTCGAGTTATTACCCGTTCTGGAACA
The DNA here is from genome assembly GCA_964648645.1 of uncultured Anaerolinea sp. GTDB lineage: Bacteria > Chloroflexota > Anaerolineae > Anaerolineales > Villigracilaceae > Villigracilis. The sequence goes on along the minus strand of CAZYLM010000223.1, from coordinate 3,662 downwards.
GATACCCACGCCGAGCGGGTAGTGGGCGTGGAAGAGTGGAGATCGAATCTTCAGTTACTGATTACTGAATACCCTTTCCATCTCTCCCGGTATCGCCTTCGGACTTCCGGTTTTCACATCCACAAAGACCCAATCTGTTTCACCTTTTACCAAAACCTTCCTATCGCTCTTTCGCATAAATTCATATTTGCGTAATGACCTTACCTTGCGGATATTCTCCACCCAGGTGCGGACTTCGATCTCTTCGCCTTCGAAGGCAGGCAGGAGATATTCCACGCTGTGCTGGCGGACGACCCAGGTGGAGTCCGGTCCCTGTGCTGCGATGCCGCCAAGAAAAGCGTAATGCTCGACGGCGATATCCTGCATCCACTGCACATAGACCACGTTGTTAACGTGTCCGTTCTCATCGATGGCAGAGGCGGGGATGGGGATGGTTTTGGAGTAGATAGATGATAAGGGCATATGACATATCTTTATAAAGGTGACGGCCATTATAAAAGTATCCGTCACATCTTTAGTTTAAGGAGTGTTGGTGATAAAAGGAGTGGTCAAGTCACCAACGATGATGTTGACAAAGAGCGTATCGCCAAAGAATATGCCGTTCTCGTCTGCCATCTGCCAGGCACTTTCGATCACGCCATTGATTCCACTCGGCACGACCAGTTCGATGGAGATTTCTCGCTTTGCGCCTGTGGGTATGGCTTCGGTGAGAGTGATGGGATTCCCACGCATTGGGTCACCGCCGACGTGCCGGAAGATGAAACCCGGTCTCCAGGCGCATCCGCCGATGTTTTGCACCTGCCAGGTCTTGGTGAACTTCTCGCCCGGCTTCATTCGGGTACCATCCGGGATCGTCACATCCGAGATATAAAGCAAATTGAAACATGGATTGGATGTGGGTGAAGGCTCAGGGGTTGTCGAGAGCGCGGTTCCGGTTGCTGCAGGAGAAGCCGTCTGCGTGGGGAATGGCGTGAAGGGGGCAGGCAGGCTCTCGGTCAGGGAAGAGGCGTAGGTTTGCACAGCCTGGGTGCGGATGGCATCTGTATCCACCCCTGAGGTTTGATCTGCCTGGTTATTTGCGCAGGAGAAGAGAAAGAGCCCCACGATCAAGCCCAGGCTGAGGAAGATAGTTCTGTATTTCATTAGCTTATTTTGTTTCTCTCGCAAGCGCAATACCCATGGCAATTGCGCCGGTTAATTTCCAAATCGGTACGCCGATGAATTTAAGTGGGGCAATACCGAGGATGACGATGGTGGTGAAAACGATAAATGTCAGACCGCGGAAGGGAACGGTCCAGTAATAGAAGGTTTTTACATCGTTTAGCGTGGCGCGGTCCACCACTTCGAAGCCGAGCATGGAAAGCTGCAACTCAGGGCGGACGATGCCGAGCACGCCGAGCAGGAATGCCATGATGCCGAAAATGAACATTGTCCGGCCGGATGCGTCACGTATTTTCATTGATGGATTCTCCTTTGCTTCAAAATTATAACCGCAACCCTTCGACATGATAGAATACGTAAATCATGGCAAAGCATCTTGTGTTGGTGGCTGGCAATATCGGCGCTGGTAAAACCACGTTGACGGAGCGCATCGGTGCGCGCCTCGGTTGGTGGACGGGGTATGAATCCGTAGCGGATAACCCATACCTTTCAGACTTTTACGGGGATATGCGTACCTGGTCCTTCCATTTGCAGATCTTCTTTCTGGGTCACCGTGCGGATCAATATCTGGTTGCCGCACGCGATGCCCGTTCCGCAATATTGGATAGAAGCATTTACGAGGATGCGCACATCTTTGCCCGCGCTTTATATCAATTGGGAAATCTGAACGAACGCGATTACCTTGCCTACAGACAACTATTTGACCTTGTCGTGAACGGATTACCCCGCCCCGACCTGTTGATCCATCTCAAAGCACCGGTATCCGTTTTGATGGAGCGCATTCGCCGCCGGGCACGCAATATGGAAACTGGCATCACGTCGGAATACCTGACTCTCCTCGATTCCTTTTATGAGGAATGGCTCGGCTCCTTCGACCTTTGCCCGGTACTTACCATCCAGACCGACGATCTGGACTACGTCAATTATCCGAGTCATCTCGACCTTGTCGCCCAACGCATTCAGGATAAGCTGGCAGGCAGGGAAGTGATGGACCTTCGTGGAGACTCAAGTGGTTGAAAAGAAGGAACCTACCGTTTTTCTCAAGATTCCGCTCTTTCGGGATCTTCCCAAGTTGGATCTCTATCGGCTTATCGATGAGCTCCCTACTGAAACGTTCAAGGATGGCGAAATTGTTTTTCGCGAGGGTGAGCCAGGCAACAGTCTATATGTAGTCATGACTGGTGAATTGGAGGTTGTCCTTGCTGCAGGTACCGGGGATGAAATGCATCTGCGCACCTGCGGACCCGGCGAATATGTTGGCGAAATGAGTCTGATCATGCCCAAGGGCAGGCGAACCGCAACCGTCCGCGCAACGAAGGTCAGTCGTCTTTGGGTGATGACCCGTGAGAAATTCAACGAATGCCTCCAGCGCTGGCCGCTATTGGCTTATTCGATGGTCGCCATCATGAGCGAACGGCTCGACTCTTCGAACGAGGCGGCATTCAACGACCTGGTAACCAAGAATCAGGCACTTCAAAAAGCCTACGACGAATTAAAATCCGCGCAGGATCAACTGATCGAGAAGGAACGGCTCGAACGGGAACTTCAGGTCGCAGCCGACATCCAGGTGAGCATTCTTCCTGATGTCCTGCCTGTTGCGGATGAGTTCAGTTTTGGGGCGAGAATCCTGCCGGCCAGGCAGGTGGGCGGGGATTTTTACGATGTGTTCGAGCTCAAAGACCATCGCATCGGTGTCTTGATAGGCGATGTGGCTGATAAGGGCGTGCCGTCTGCATTGTTCATGGCGCGCGCCCATGCCCTCATCATGGCTGAGGCGGATATTGGCATGACTCCTGCCGAAGTGATGGAGTTGGTGAACAGTCACATCACCAAATTGCAAAAGTCAACCCAATTTGTTACGGTGTTATACGGCATTCTTGATCTGAAGACCCGCGAATTTTCATATGCGCGAGCCGGGCATGAGCCTCCGCTCATTGTCCACGCAGACGGCTCTGTTGAGCGCATGCCGCACAGCCCCGGTATGGCGATCGGACTGTGGGAGCCGGTCACCCTCGACCAGAAATCGGTCAAGCTTGTTTCAGGCGACATGCTTTTGTTGTATACCGATGGGATGACCGATTGTCGTGACCCCAAGGGTGAACCGTTCGGTCTGGAGCGCATCAAGCAAAAACTCATGGATCATTCGAAACTTGACGCGCAGCAAACCTGTAATGCCCTGCTCGAAACACTGCAAGCCTATCAGGACGGGTCAAAGCAAGATGACGATGTCACCCTGGTGGCTGTCCGCGCAAAATAAGAGTTAAGACCTCCCACCCGGGAGGTCTTTTTTATTACAAAGCTTGTTCCAGATCTGCAAGCAGGTCTTCTACATTCTCGATTCCCACCGAGAGCCGCACCAAACCAGGGTCGACTTCCAGCGTGGAGCCTTGTGTGGATAGATGCGTCATTGCCGCGGGGACCTCGATCAACGATTCGACCCCCCCCAAAGACTCTGCCAGAGTGAATATCTTTGTAGATTCCGCGACTTTGATCGCCGCCTC
>CAZYLM010000222.1:0-4623 GCA_964648645.1 uncultured Anaerolinea sp. | reverse complement strand
AGGGTGGCGTAGACCGAGCAATACTTTTCCTCGCTTAACAGGATCGCCTTGCGCACTTTTTCGGTGTCGAGTCCCTTTCCAGCGACTTTATATTGGATGTGGATTTTCCGGAACTTCCAGGGTGGATCCTCATCCTGTACCGCTTCGGCGCTGACCTGGAGTTGACTCAGTTCCTGGCGCTGTTTTTTCAGGATCTCGACCACATCATAGCAGGAGCAGCCGATTAATGCTGCGGTGAGTAAATCTGCGGAGCCAAAACCGCGCCCCATGTTGACCGGAATCTGGTGACTGGAGGCGTCCTGCACCGTAAAAAATTCCTGCGGGTCCCAATTGAGAGTGATTTTTTTGGATGCCATGCGGGCAGTATAGCATGAGGTTTAGACTCCAACAGATGCCATATCTCATGGATTTGTCATATGATGAGCATGACCAGGATTGAATATCGCCTCCACTTAAATTTCTAGTATGTGTGATAATCGAAATGAATATGGAAATGGAGGAAACAATGACCCAACGTCCGATCCCTGCCGATGAAATCCGCGTATTCAGCGGAAAATCGAACAAACCTATTGCCAAAAGTATTGCCGCCGAACTGGGCGTCCCCCTTGAAAAGACATACAACAAAAAATTTAGCAACGATAATATGTATATCCAGCTCGGTGCAAGCGTTCGCTACCGTCGGGTATACATCGTCCAGTCACTGACGCCGCCTGTCAATAATAATTTGATGGAACTGCTGATGATGCTGGATATTGCCCGAGATGCTGCCGCATCCGAAATCCATGCCATCATCCCCTATTACTCCTTCGGGCGTTCAGACAAAAAGGATGCTCCGCGCATTTCCATTACGGCGCGTCTTGTAGCGGAGTTATTGAAGACCGCTGGTGCGACCCATGTGATGAGCATGATGTTCCACTCGCCACAGGTGCATGGATTTTTCCGCATCCCGACAGACCCCTTAAGCAGCCGTCCCGTCTTTCAAAAATATCTCGAAAAGCGGGATATGCGCGGTACGATCATCGTTTCGCCGGACATGGGACAAGCCAAGTCAGCAGCACGGTTTGCAAAGAGCCTTGATCTTCCGGTTGCGGCAGGGAACAAAGAGCGAGTCTCCGATACCAAAGTCATCATCAGTGGACTGGTGGGAAACCAGGTGAAGGGACACAAACGCGCCCTGATCTATGACGATGAGATCGCCACCGGAGGCTCCATTGCCGAATTGGCTCGTGTGCTGATCGCCGAGGGGGTGAAGGAAATAATGGTGATGTGTACTCATGGGGTATTTACACGCGGCGGATTGGAAAAACTTGCCGCCATCCCCCAGATCAAAGAGATCGTCACCACAGATACAGTGAATATCCCCAAAAATAAACGCCACCACAAGTTGACCGTCTTGTCGGTGGCGCATATCTTCGCTGACGCGATCCGCCATAACTTCAACCGTGAATCCATCGGCGACCTTTTCGTTTTCGGCAGTGAAGAGTAATGGTCGAAAAGAGTGGAAAGTCGAGAGACTTTCCACTCTTTTTTCTTAACGCTCGTCTTCTTCGTCTTCGAATTCATCCTCGTCGAATTCGTTCAGGTCACCTTCCTCGTCGAGAGACATCATATCGAAACGGTTCAACTCTTCATTGAAATCGAGGTTTTCCAGTGCGTCTTCGAGGAATTCAGCCACATCATTTTCGTCTGTGTTATCGAGCATATTGAGGATGTAGGCGCGGGCATCCTCGCCGCCGATCTGACTCAACGCCCAGATCGCCGCCATGGTGACGTTATCATCTTCTTCCTCGTCTTCGAGCATCTTCAACAAAACGGGACCGGCTTCTTCGATGGAAAGTTCCCCGGCCGCTTCCGCTGCTGCGTAACGGACGCGTGGGTCTGGGTCCAACAATTTGGAGACTACACTTTCATCCCAGCGGTTATCATGTGAACGCCCCATGGCGCGCAAGGCGCTCGATATCCATAAAGGGTCCTCCCGCTCGAATGCCGATTCGATGATCGCCACGGCATCCTCCCGTCCGGAATATCCGAACGCTTCCACCGCGGCTCGACGTAATGCCGGGTTTTCATCGCTGCGGATGACGGAGATCAACGCCTCTTCGATCTTGTGGAGGCGTTTTTCATCGAGTTCCTCAAGTTCGCCCAAAAGGACGAATTCTCCCAATAGATTTGCAGCCTTCAAGCGTGGAGCGAGGTCGGTATCTGCTTGGAAAATCTCGATGAATTTATCGGCAAGCTTGGGGTCGTCTGATTCGCCGAGGAGTCCCAATGCCCGGGCGCGGACTTCCGCTTCCGGGTCGTCCAGAAGCACCTTGCCGATATCCTCGAAAGAGACAATGGTGTCTTCATCCAGATAGGCGGTCAGCTTGTCGAGCAGAAGCGTTTTACGTTTGGCGGGCACGTTCTTCCACACGTCGAGAAAGAGCCGCATGGATTTGGGGTCGAGATCGGAGTAATACTGAAGATGTGCCTGCGGGACATCCTTTTTGGGGTCGAGCAGGGTTTCGAGTACGGACTGAAAAGTGAGTTCTGTCATGGTTAGGGCACGATCTGTGCAGGGTTTACAAAGTCCATGATGTTGACGAACAACATCAAGCCGATGAGCAGAAGCATGGCAATCCCGTTGACCATATTCTCCCATTCGGTGGGAATGCGCTTCTTGAAAAGGATCTCGGGAAGGGTGAAAAGGATGCGTCCTCCGTCGAGCGCGGGGATGGGGAAAAGATTGAACACACCCAGCGAAATACTGAGCATGCCGATGAGATTGAGTGTGAAATTGGTCGGCTTGGGTGCGGGAGCTCCACTTACGGGCTGCGCAGTTGCCTCCTGCCGGCTGGTTACATCCTCCTGAACCGAGAAATTGAAGAGATCGTAGATCCCCTTGAAACCGATCAACCGCGCATTTTCAGGGGCAATGACTCCCTGAATGATCGCAACGGGCAGGTAGACAATTGCCGCGGCTTGCAAGGCGGTGATCGTGGCTCCGCCTTTTATGCTTTCAACGAAAGTTGCCGGGCGTGTTGGGTAGGTCAAACCAATACCGAGCGCACCTTCCTGTGAGGTGCGGCTGGAAAGTGGTGTGGCGGTGATGGTGACCAGTTCGCCGTCTCGATTCAAGACCAACTCAATGGGCGTATCGAGGTTCTCACGGATAAGTGACCTGGCCGGGTCGATGTCGGTGACTTCCTGCCCATTGATCGAAACGATGATATCGCCTGCACGAATATCCGCTTTTTCTGCCGGAGAGTTCTCTGCCACGCTTTCGATCTTTACGCTGCCCGGCACGGGAATTCCTTGAGAGGCGACCAGCACAGTGAAGACGATCCCCGCCGTCAACAAATTCATCAACGGTCCGGCAATCAATACCACCAGCCGCTTCCAGGGGCTGGCAGCGCCGTACCCGCCTGGAATAGTCGGGTCGTTTTCACCTTTGGGACGTACAAACCCGCCCAGGGGTAGTGCATGAAGCGTAAACTCGGTGCCTTGCCAACGGAACAACGTGGCGATCTTATACGAGGGGAGCCCGAAGCCAAACTCCTCCACTTCGATCTTTGCCCAGCGTGCGGCAAGGAAATGTCCCAATTCGTGAACGAAGATCATCCCGCCGAGCGCAAGGAAAAAGATGACCAACGTGAGAAGTCCAAACTCCATTTTCTGAATCCTTTCACGCGATATGACGCGATGGATTGATTATATCTTGCGCGTGTTAATCTTTTCTAAGATGGAAATCCCGGTTCATTTCGACAAGCTCAACGCAAGCTTTCCCCGCCCGGAGAGTCCTGTTTTCTTTGTGCCTTTGCCAGCCTACTCGACCAATTTTGCCGCCCCACCAACACCAGCGACCAAAACATCCCTCACGCCGGGTATCTCTCGTAAACGTTTTTCCACTTCAGCCTTGTTTTCACCCAAACACAACACATGGACGTTCGCCCCTGCATCCACGGTATATCCAACGGGAAGTCCACTCGCGCGCCATTCACGCACTTGATGGAAGATCTCCACCGTGGCAGATTGCCAATACATCAGTGGCGGGTTGGATGTCATCATCACCGAATGCATCATGTCCGAATCATGTTCGATGATATTTGCAAGGGCTTCAAAGTCTTTGTTCAGAATCGCGTTCCGACAAATCTCGAGTCTGCGTGGTGCATCTGCCACCCGCGCCCCCTGCAGGGGACTCGTCCCAGCGATGGCATGACCTTCCGTGGAGCCGGTCTTTTTATGCGTGGCGTTGACAATGGCAACGCAATCCGCCAGATTCCAATGGTCAGCGCGGGCGATGGAGTAGGCATAAGAGTCAGCTTCATCCTTGCCTATCTGCCATTCCACGAATCCACCCGGAATAGAGCGCGAAGCGGAGCCTGATCCACGCCGGGCTAAGACAGAAAGTTCGCGCTCGCTCAGGTCAAGACCCGCTGCTTTGCTTGCCGCCAACGCCAACGCTGCAAACGCCGCCGCAGAAGAGGCGATTCCTGCCCCGGCTGGGAAATTGTTCTCGCTCATCACCTCAGCATTCATCTTGATTCCAGCCTTTTTCCGCACAAGGTCAAGGATATAGGAAACGCGTTCCAACCCTTTGCCCACTACTTCATGCCCGTTGATGATGAGTTCGTCGAACGGCAA
>CAZYLM010000221.1:0-4661 GCA_964648645.1 uncultured Anaerolinea sp. | reverse complement strand
GCGCCGATGATCATCTGTCCTTCACCACCGATGTTGATCACATCCCCACGGAAGGATATGCAGATCCCCAATGCAACTAAAAGCAATGGAGTAGCCTTGACCAGCGTCTCAGCAAAGGAATTTGCGCTTCCAAATGCCCCGTCCCAGAGGGCGGCATATGCCACGACCGGGTTTACTTTCAAGATCAATAACATCATTGCGCCGACAGCCAGAGCCGCCAGGGTCGCAAAGACTGGGAGCAAAGCGTCAATAAGAGCATCAAATCGAAATCGCATTGGAATGGTCCTCTCGGGCGCTGGGGGTGGTGGGTAAAAACATCAGCTTCATGTCAACTCCACGCTTGCACCAACCTCAAATGGAGCATAGAGTCGTCAAAAAAATTCTCGCCATACGCAAGTGGCAGGTTGTTCATTCCATAAAATGTCACATCGAGCTGCAAGACCGCTCGATCCGCTTTTCCGCCCAAATGGGAGTGCGCCTCGCGCCCGATCGTGACAGAGTGGATGTCGGTGATGGCAAAGGCGATCTTTTGATGAAAATAATTACTGAAAATATCCCGGATATGGAGCCCCCCATCAATGTTCTTCAGTGGCTCCCGCAATAGAACTGCAGGGACGGCATTATCGGCCAGGATGACGGGACGTCCATCCGCTTGAAAGATGCGGCGGAAGTGGATGACTTCATCCCCGGGCTCGAGGGACAGAACGCCTGACTCCTTCTCAGTTGCCGATTTCCTATCGATGGAAAGCAAGTGGATCGATGCCTTATAACCATTCCCTTCAATTAACTGCACCAGATCCCATAAATTCCCAAATTGGGCGCTGGCTTCGTGGATTCGCGCGTTGACAAATGTACCGTTTCCCTGCTTGCGAAGGATCATCCCGCTTGCAGCCAGTTTTGCCAGAGCTGTCCGCACAGTGGCGCGGCTCACGCCTAATTCGTCAGAAAGCTCGCTCTCTGAAGGAATACGACTCCCGGGAGCATACGTGCCATCTCGAATCCTTTCGAGAAGGATCTCGTCCACTTGCCTGGAAATGGTTCGCGGTTGAATGGGGTTCATTGGTTAGAGGATAATCGTCTGACGTCTTTGTACAATTTCCCCAAGCCCCCTTCAAGTGACATTTATCACTGCACAATAACTTAAAAATAATACGCCCTGATCTATCCAAATAAATCAGAGCGTATCGATCAATTAAATTTTAGAGCTAACAGGCGGGTATTATTTACCTCGTTCCCCCCGAACATAAGGATTACCCAACGCAGCAGGCGCACCCAAACGTTTCCGTATTGCCTCGCGCGACCCGATCACCAACACGATCACTGTAAATGCATAAGGCAGCATTTGAAGGAAGAAACCCCAATACGGATTGTAATAAAAGGGATTATCCAAACCAAACAGCACGGTTGGGCCTTGGATGTCAAGGATGAGACGACGAAGAGCGCCAAAAGCATAAGACCCAAACATGGCACGGACCGGGTCCCACTGGGCAAAAATCACAAGGCCCACTGCAATCCATCCCTGCCCGGCTGTCGTCAATTCGCTAAACCATCCGGGAGCCACAGCGAGACTGATGGTCGCACCTGCAAGCCCGGCCAGCATCCCGCCGACGAATACATAGAAGTAGCGTAAGCGATATACATTGATTCCAAGCGAATCAGCTGCCGAAGGATATTCGCCCACTGAACGAAGATTCAAACCCGGGCGTGTACGATTAATATAGTACCAGGTGAGCGGCGTGAATAAATACCCGATATAGACCAGGATACTTTGCTTTGTAAAGAGGATCGGTCCAAGGATTGGGATCTGCGAAAGCAAAGGGATCGAAAAATTCGGCAGGAGCGAAACGGTTCCTGCCTTGCTCAAGCCCTCACCTAATACAAGACTGATGCCTGTTCCCAGGAATGTGAGAGCCAAGCCGCTTACAACTTGATCGGCCTGCAAGGTTATCGTGATGTAGGCATGGACCTGGCTGAGCAGCCCGGATGCCAGCATTGCGCACAGCACGCCAAACCAGGGATTCCCGGTAGCGATGGTGACGCTGAAAGACGTCATTGCGCCAATAAGCATCATGCCCTCAACGCCCAGATTTAAGACTCCCGAACGCTCGGCAAAAATCTCCCCAATGGTTGCGAACAGTAATACCGTACCCGTCGCAACACCTGCCTGAAGAATGATAATGGGATCCATATCGTTTACTCCTCTTCTCCACGCACAATGCGAATTCGGTAGCGAAGCAGGAAGTCACTGGCAATCAAAGAGACGAGGATGATGCCCTGGATCATTTTCGGGATACCCGATGGTTGGATCTCGCGCCCTGCAAGGATCAATGCCCCAAAGAATATGGAGACGATAATAATGGCAAGCGGATTCAGCTTCGCAAGCCAGGCAACGATGATCCCTGTAAATCCGTAGCCCGCAGCAAGCGGCGATGTTTGCAGGCGATGGATCACCCCTGAGACCTCGCTCATGCCGCCGAGCCCTGCCAGTGCACCGGAGAGCATCATCACAGCGATCACATTTCCGGCAATATTGATCCCGGCATAATTCGCCGCTTGCGGGTTGTCTCCGATCAGGCGAATCTCATATCCCCAGCGACTGCGATAGACAATAAACCACAGAATCACAGCTGCAAGAATACCCAAGATCAACCCAGCATGAGTGGTCAAACCTCGAAGTGCGGGAAACGATTTAGCATATTCGAGCAGACGCGGCAGCCAGGCACTTTCAGGAAATTTCGGCGACATTTGGAACCCGCCTTCAGACCAAACCCCAAAGATCCAGAAGTTCACCCAGGCGACTGCAATATAGTTCAACATCAGGGTGCTGATGATCTCGTTGACGTTGAACCTTGCCTTCAAATATCCTGGAACCAATCCCCAAAGCGCGCCCATCAACATACCCGCCAGTGCCATCACAAACAAAAAGAGCCAGCGAGGCGCATCCTCGGCGAGGATCGGGGCAAGCACTACCGCGCTCGCCCCCCAGGCTCCCATAATGAACTGACCTTCCGCCCCAATATTCCAAAGCTTCATACGAAAAGCCACGGAACAAGCCAGGGCGGTCAACAGGATCGGCGTGGCTTTCACGATCGTGTCAGAGAGCACGCCGGTATCACCAAATGACGCCTTGGCAATATGCTGATAGGATTTGATCGGGTCGCCGCCAACAATGGAGATCACGACCCCGCCCAAAATAAGCGCGATCACGATCGCAAGCAACGATACAAATAACGGAAACCAAGCGGGCGGTTCTTCGAGCCGCGGTTCGAGCCGAATCTTGAAACCGGACCCCTTCTTTTGCAGGGAAGTCTCAGCCATGTGCGCCGACTCCTTCTTTTTTGATTTGCTCCATGGACGTGCCGGTCATCATCAAACCGATCATTTCGACAAGTTTTTCCTCAGCCTCACCGCCATCCACCTTGACTTCACCCATGATCTTCCCTTCATAGATGACGTACACCCGGTCGCTGAGAGAGAGAAGTTCCTCGAGTTCCTCAGAGATCAACAACACAGCCGATCCCGCCTCTCGCTGGGTCAACAAGAGCCGATGAACGCCTTCGATCGCACCAACGTCCAAACCACGAGTCGGCTGAACAGCAACCATAAAACTCGGCAGCCCCGATATCTCGCGGGCAAGGATCACCTTCTGCAGATTACCGCCGGAGAGCAACCGGACGGGGGTGGTCACGTTGGGCGCCATGATGTCGTATGCCTGCTTCAAATCTTTTGCAATCTTCTCGGCAACGTTCATATCGAGCAAACCCACACGGGAAGATATGGGCGGTTTGCGATAATTCTTCATGATGACGTTATCCGTCACACTCAGATTCGGGGCGCTGCCAACATGGTTGCGGTCTTCAGGGACATATGCCATTCCATGCTGAATCCCGAACAAGGCATTCCGGTTGCTGACCAGGTCACCTCCCAATCGAACCTCACCTTTTTTACACTTGCGCAGTCCGGTAATCACCTGAGAAAGTTCCGACTGACCGTTGCCGGCTACGCCTGCAATACCGACGATCTCCCCGGAACGCACGTTCAAGGATAAGCCGCGCAAGGCAGGCAAACCCTTGTCATTCTCCGCATGGATATCATTTACGTCAAGGACGATGTCCCCCGGAGAAGATGGTTTCTTGTCAAGCATAAAGATGACTTCACGACCGACCATCAAATGCGCAAGCTCCTGCCGGGTGATACCTTTGGATGGAACTCCTGATGCGGTGGAGACTCCCCGCCTCAAAACGCTGACGCGATCGGCTATGGCGGTCACCTCCTGTAATTTATGACTGATGAAGATCACAGATTTACCCTGCGCGATCATGGAGCGCAGGATTTCGAACAAGCCCTCGATCTCCTGAGGCGCCAATACCGCCGTCGGCTCGTCCATAATGAGAACATCCGCACCGCGGTATAACATCTTCAATAGTTCAACCCGCTGTTGCTCGCCGACCGACAACTGCCAGATCTTTGCGCGCGGGTCCACCTTTAAACCAAAACGCTCACCCACAGCCGCGACCTTTTCATCATACTGGGGCAAGCGCATTAAGAAGCGCGGGTCATCGAGACCCAATAATACATTTTCGGTTACTGTTTGGGAGGGGACCAACATGAAATGCTGATGCACCATGCCGATCCCGGCTTTGATGGCATCCCGTGGGGAA
>CAZYLM010000220.1:0-4786 GCA_964648645.1 uncultured Anaerolinea sp. | reverse complement strand
ATGTCTATCGTCCCCTCCATGCTTCCTGATTTTCGCGTCCGCCAGCGGGACTACCTGCTGGAGATATCTCGCCTTTTGACCCAGGAATTGGACCTGGAGAAGCTTATGGCGCGAATATTACGTGTCTCCATTGAGATGCTCGCAGGCCAGGCGGGGATTATTGCTCTCAAACTACCCGATGGCTGGAAGGTTGCGGCGGCTCATGGCATCGCGCCGGCTTTTCTCTCCTACCTGACCCCCCTCCTTGCTGAAGAAAAGGTCCGCGAACTGGATGTACGAGAACTCAACCGCATGTTGAAGGAACTGACCTATACCGCCAGCATGGGTCTACTTAATGGAACGGGACTGCCTTTAGCCGCCCACGGTCAAGTAATTGGGGTCATTTTCATTTTCCGAAATTACCCAGATATGTTCACTCCGAATGACCGGATCCTGCTTCAGTCTTTTGCTGACCAAGCAGCCATTGCGGTATTTAATGCCCAACTCTACGGACAGGTAAGCTACGAGAAGAAACGCCTCGATGCTCTGCTCGATTCTGCAGCGGATGGGATATTGATCCTGGATGCCAGCATGAACATCGAGCGCTGTAATTCAGCCTTCGCAAAGCTTTATGGCACAATTCAGGAAGAGATTACTGGAAAACCACACGAAGATATCATTCGATGGAAAAAAGAGCCACAGGGAAATACATTGGAAGAATCGCTACGCAATGGATGGCCCCTGTCACCCAATGCCACGCTTTATGTTGAGGGCGACCTTGCCCGCCCCCTCCCTCCTCCTTTGCCTGTTGGGATCACTTACGCGCCACTTCTCTCGGACGAAGGTAAATTAAGAAATGTACTTGTCGCCGTTCGCGATATCACCCATTTCAGAACCGCCGACGAGATCAAAGCCACATTCATTTCAATTGTCAGCCACGAATTAAGGACACCTGTTGCTCTCATCAAAGGATACGCGTCCACGCTGAGGCGTGCCGACGCCAAATGGGACAAAAACACCATTAATGACTCGCTCAGCGTCATTGAGGAGGAAGCAGACCGCCTATCAAAGATGATTGACGATCTGCTCGATGCCTCCCGCCTACAAGCAGGCGGTTTGAGTTTGAACCACGCCGATGTCGCACTCCCCGGCCTGGCATCCCGGGTGAGCCAAAGGTTTGCGTCTCAATCCCCGAAACACAGCATCATCTCAGATTTTCCAGAAAAGTTCCCCGTCATTCTTGGCGATGAAAACCGTCTTGAACAGGTGCTTTCAAATCTTGTATCAAATGCATTGAAATATGCGCCTGAGGGTGAAATCAGGATCACTGGGACATCCCTTCCCGAACAAGTTATCGTTTGTGTCAGCGACGAAGGACCGGGTATCGACGCAAAAGATTTGCCGCACATCTTCGACCGATTCTATCGGTCAACCAGTGCTGTAAAACAGACCAAGGGTGCCGGACTCGGGCTCTACCTTGCGCGCGCGATTGTGGAAGCCCATGGTGGGCGGATCTGGGCAGAGGGGCGGGACGGTTCGAAGGAAAAATCGAAAACAGAGTCAGGTGCACGTATTTGCTTTTCTCTGCCACGCTGATATCGAGCCCGTCCATCCGTCAAGGAAAAGGCAACTACACCCTTCTCCAGTAGGTAGCGATGCGGGTAAGGAAAGGTAAAATAGTTAGACTTGATTCAATTCAGGGGAAACCCTGGGAAATACTTACAACCCGACAAAGAGGAAAAAATGGCAAAGGTCCCCGTACGTAAACAAGTAAACAAGAAGTACACCTGGAATGCTGAAAGCGTATATAAATCGGTTAAAGAGTGGGAAGCAGCACTCAAAGCGACACTTGATGATATCCACAACGTGAAGAAGTACGAGGGGAAGTTAGGCGAGAGCCCAGAGAATCTGCTCGCTGGAATCAGAGCTATCGAACATATTTCGCTCAAAGCACAAACCGTGTTTATGTATGCCCAGTTTGAGTATGCAGTCGATACAACCAAACAGGCTTCTGCCGCGATGGTCGGCAAGGCACAGGGCATGGCAGGGCAGGTATTCGCAGCCATCTCCTTCCTTAACCCCGAACTATTATTTATCGGTTGGGAAAAGCTCGATATGTGGATGAAAGGCAACGCCGAGCTCGAACCATACCGCCATTCATTCGAGGACCTCTTCCGCCAGCAAGCACATGTACGTTCAGCAGAAGTTGAAGAGGTTCTCGGCATGACAGCCGATCCATTCAGCGGACCTTCAACCAGTTCCAGTATGCTGGTAAATGCCGACTTCAAATTCTCCCCTGCCATAGACAGTAAAGGCAAAAAGATCGAAGTCACCCAGAGTAATTTCTACTCGACCCTGCTTGAACATCCAGACCGCAAAGTCCGCCAGACTGCTTTCGAAAGTTATCACGACAAGCACGTTGAATTCAAAAATACCCTGGCTACAAATCTATCTTCTTCTATAGCCGCAAATGTTTTTAATATGCGGGCACGCAAATTCAAAACAACACTCTCAGCTTCGTTATTCAACACCAATATCCCTGAAGAAGTCTTCCACAATCTTATCAATACCTTCAAGAAAAAACTACCTGTATGGCATCGGTTCTTTGAAGTAAAGCGCAGGGCGTTAAAGCTGAAGGATGTTCAATATTTCGACATGTGGGCACCTATTGCCAGAAAAAAGGTCCCTGTTTCTTATGAAAAAGCTGTCGACTATATTTGCGACAGTCTTGCGCCTCTTGGCAAGGAATATGTTGAAACCGTACGCCAGGGCTGCTTGAAAGACCGCTGGGTGGACTCGACCGCCAATATAGGCAAGATGAACGGCGCCTTCTCTTATGGTTCCCCTGAAACGCACCCCTTCATCATGATGTCGTTCACCAATGACGTTGGCAGTATGAGCACATTAGCGCATGAGCTCGGACATTCGATGCATTCGTATCTGTCATGGAAAAACCAACCCTATGCCTATTCTGCATACTCACTCTTCGTCGCGGAGGTCGCCTCGAACTTCAATCAGGCTATGATGCGCGCCCACTTACTCGAAACCATCAAGGATAAGAATTTCCTGATCACCCTGATCGAAGAAGCAGTGAGCGGGAATTTCTTCCGTTACTTCTTTCAAATGCCCACCCTCGCCCGCTTCGAACTGGAAACACATCAACGTGCCGAACGAGGCGAACCTCTCACTGCAGATTCGATGCAAGACCTGATGGCAGACTTGTTCAGCGAAGCGTTTGGTCCTAAAGTAAAGATCGATCGCCCCCGGGTTGGGATGGTCTGGTCCACCTTTTCTCACCTCTTTACAGACTATTATGTGTACCAATATGCCACCGGTATTTCAGGCGCCCACGCCTTATCCGCAAGGATACTTCGCGGCGAATCAAACGCAGTCGGAGATTACCTCGGTTTCTTAAAAGCCGGCTCATCCGATTATCCCCTCGACGTTCTGAAGAAAGCAGGTGTCGATCTCACCACGTCCAAGGCAGTCGAAGAAACGTTTGCGATCATGGAAGGCTACATCGACCGGCTGGAGGAACTTGTAGGGTAATTACTAGTAACCCGTCCATCCTGAATCTACGCATCGCGGGTTATGTGTTTCGTAATCCGCGATGCGTATTTCGTGTAAAATGGGGTGCAAGTAACCCAACAGAAAACGTAAATCTAAAACTGGAAATCGTAATGGCTCAAACACAAATCGCATGTCCCCGCTGCAAACAGATGATCCCGGCCAACGTCGAGCAATTATTCGACGTAACCGCTGACCCTCAGGCAAAACAACGCCTGTTGGGCGGGCAATCCAATTATGCACGCTGTCCTTATTGTGGATACCAGGGCAGGCTCGCTACCCCTGTGGTGTATCACGATAACGAAAAAGAACTTTTACTGACCTTCTTCCCATCGGAACTCGGTTTACCCGTCAACGAACAGGAGAGGATGATCGGTCCGCTCATCAAGCAGGTAATGGACCGCCTCCCGGCTGAGAAGCGGAAAGGATACCTGCTCAAACCGCAAGCCAACCTTACTTACGAATCCATGATCGAAACCATACTGGGCAAAGACGGCGTCACGCCAGAAATGCTTAAAAGCCAGCAGGAACGGGTGCAATTTATCGAACGGCTGATGCAGGTTACATCGAAGGACGTACGGACAGAGTTGATCAAGCAGAACGCCAAACTCGTCGATGAGCAATTCTTTGCCCTTTTTAGTCGAATCGCGCAAAGCGCCATGAACAGCGGACAGGAGCAAATGGCACGCGTGCTGATCGACATCCAAACCCAATTGCTCGAGGAAACTGATTATGGGCGTCAGTTGAAAGAATCGGTCGCAGAGTTGGAAGCCGCCCAACACGAGCTGCAGGATGCAGGCCAGGGGTTGACGCGGGAGACGCTGCTGGATTTCGTCCTCAATTCGAAATCCGACGCGAGGCTGCGCGCTTACGTTTCCCTGGCGCGTCCGGGCATGGATTATGTATTCTTCCAAACGCTCAGTGAAAAGATAGAGAAATCCAATGGAGACGAAAAATCCCGCCTTGAGGGAATCCGTGAAAAACTACTCGGTTTTGTCTCGGACATGGATAAGCAAATCGAAACGCGTTACAAGCAAGCCCAGGAATTTGTAGAAGGGCTCTTGAAGGAAGCGGATATCGAAAAATCTGTCACTGCCAACCTCGATAAGTTTACACAGGACGCAGTCGACATAGCGCAACAAATGTTGAAGCAGGCGACTGAAAATAATGAATACGAACGAATGGGTAAATTGCAAAAGATGATCCAGGTCTTGCAAGCGGCCAGCGCCCCGCCGGAGAT
>CAZYLM010000219.1:0-4790 GCA_964648645.1 uncultured Anaerolinea sp. | reverse complement strand
TCCGCCAGATCGCGGAGCACAAACTCGAAGTGATGCTCGACTTCGAGCGCACCGAACAGACCCTGCTCCTCATCGGCGATTGGTACACGGCAAAACTTTACGAAGCGATCCAATCCGAGTTTTATCTCAAAGACTGGAAGGACAGCGTCCGCGCCAAGCTGGATAATCTGGAGAGTATCGTGCAGACCATCAAGGATAACCTCTCGATCTCGTGGGAGAACCTGATGGACAAAGTCCAGTTATTCCTGTGGATGCTGATGTTGCTCGGTTACTTATATTTATATTTTCTCGATGCCGGGTGGATCACCATCCCGTCAAATTGAACGTTGGAGGCGCAGTGCCAAAACAAGTGACATTTATCAGTATAGTGCTCGCGCTTGCCGCTTTTCTACTTTTGGGTGTGGTTTGGGGGCGGCGGAACTCGGATGGACTGTCAAGTGAATTCCGCTCATCATGCGCATTGTCGATGGATCGGGTCATTGAGGGAGGGCAAGGGGATGTTTATGACTATGAGGGCGTTGAGGCGGTCGAAGAACCGCCCGTTACAAACCTCGTGCTTTATCAAGTGGAGGGTGACACGATCACCGCGCCAGCCTACGAGACCGTCTCGTCGGATTTGGTGGATGAGCAGCGCGATACTTCACAACAGAACGAAGCCTGGCACTTGTTCACCAGGTTGATCCCGCCACAGGATCGGGATCTGGTTAAGGAGTTCAACGTTTTTACCGACGGACCCGAAAACACCCTAGCAGCTGTCGACCTGACGGACGTTGACTCTCCGTATTGGAAACTGGAGGTGGACATTGCCGATCTCGATAATCGTGGCGAGCTGATATTTACACTGATCCACGAGTACGCCCATCTTCTAACCTTGAACCAGACCCAGGTCGATGCCGATGAGGATGTTCTCAACTCTCCTGATGATCTTGGGTTGCAAAAAGAAAAAGCCGCCGCATGCCCCGGCTACTATACCGGGCTTGGTTGCAGTCACCCGAATTCGTACATCCAGGCTTTTTATACCCGCTTCTGGGTCGATATCGAGTCGGACTGGGCAGTCGTGGATGCGATGCAATATGAACCCGGCGGCAGTTTGGATTATTACAACGCCCTTTTCGATTTTTACCAGGCGCACCGCGACCGCTTCGTGAGCGATTACTCTGTGACCCATCCCACCGAGGATATTGCCGAGTCGTTTACGCATTTCGTATTCAGCCCCAAGCCGGCCGGGGAAACGCTTCGAGAGCAAAAAATCCGATTCTTTTATGAGTATCCCGAGCTTGTCCGTATGCGCGAGTCGATCTTGAGCGGAACCTGCGAATTGGATAAATGAATTTGGGGCGGTGATCACGTTGCGGCAAATTCCCCATATGGTATGCTTGAAAAATCAAGGATGGTTCATGTCCCACCCCAAGCGGATTCCCGTCTTTATAGCGCTTCTTTTCTTCTCCCTTGCCTGTGTCACCATCATGGGCGGACCTGTCCCCGATGATTCTCCGTCCATTGGTGCCATGCCGGAATTCGATCCGCCGCTGACTCCCACAGCGCCTGCTCCCATGAATGCCACCTGTCCCGCGATCACCGGGCGGATCGTGGATGCCAATACCTCCGTCGAACTATCGAGCGAATTCTCAAAGAATTTTTATGACGAGTCGTCTGACGAGGGGATCACATACCTGGTCACGTACCTGATCGCCGATGACGAGATCGTCCAGCCTTATTACGAAACCATTCCTGCCGATCTGGAGGATGAGCAGCAAAACACCGAAATGCATCACCAGATCTGGGAATATTACCGGTCCCTGATCCCTTTGGAATACCGCGCCACCCTGGCGGAATTTTCGATCATAACGGATGGCGAAGCGAGCATCCTTGCCGCGGTCTCGCAAACTTACAACGATCCAAAACTGTGGAGTCTCAATGTGGACATTGCAGATACAAGCGATTACTACTACCTGACCTTCACTCTCGTCCACGAATTTGCCCACTTGCTCACCCTCGGTCCCAGCCAGGTGCCACCCAGCCTGGCCATTTTCAATCACCCGGACGATAACGAAATTTATATGAAGGAGCTTTCAGCCTGTTTTACTTATTTTCCGGGGGAGGGTTGTTCGAACCCTGATTCGTATATCAACGCCTTTTACGACCAGTTCTGGTCCGGCATCTATGACGAGTGGAACAAGATCAACCTGATCGAGGATGAGGATGAGTATCAGAAGGCGCTCGATAAATTCTATAAAAAATATCAAGACCGATTCCTGACCGATTATTCCGCCACGAATCCAGCTGAGGATATTGCGGAAGCCTTTGGCTTCTTTATTTTTGCTGAGATACCCGACGGGGATACCATCGCGGAACAAAAGATCCTTTTCTTCCACCAATACCCCGAGTTGGTCCAACTCCGCGAAGAGATCATTGCCAACACCTGTGCGATCTTCCCCGATTGAAGAATGTAGAGAATAAAATGCCAAAAATTCCCATCATCGAATCCTATTGGGTGCAGGAAAATCTCTTCCTCGCCGGTGAATACCCAGGGAGCTTTAACCCGGATGAAGCACGCCGCCGGATCGACTCTTTTTTGGAATCCGGAATCCGTACCTTCATCGACCTCACCCAGCCAGGCGAGCTTGTTCCTTACGAACCGATCCTCAAAGAAGAGGCGCGCCTTTACGACTGTATGGCAGTCTATCATCGCTTTAGTATCCGCGATGGGAGCGTCCCCTCCGCACAGACCATGAGCCTCATTCTCGACGCCATCGATTCCGCCATGGATGGGGACAACCCGGTCTATGTTCACTGCTGGGGAGGGGTGGGTCGGACGGGAACGGTGGTAAGTTGTCATTTCATTCGGCAGGGCTTGTCACCTCAGAACGCCCTCAAGCGTGTGGATGCGCTGTATAAAACCCGACCCAAGGATCCCTATCTGCGCACCTCGCCCGAGACCGAGGAACAGTTCCAATTCGTTCGCAGATGGCGCGAAATGCCTGGCGCAAGTCACAGGTCAAAGCAGCGCTTTTGTGAGGGATGACCTTTCTTGAAACATCGTTGCAGGTGGCGCAACCCTGAAGGGGAAGTGATAGCATCGGCGAAGGAAAACTTGATGTACTGGAAGCAAACCCCGGCACGGGTTGAACCGCTTCATCATGAGTAGGAAGTATGAATGGGGGACCTGTCTGGAAATTGGATGTATAATTTTCCAGGCAGTTGGAGGCATTTTTGGAAACAATGGAACAAACTCCGGTGGAGCAGCCCAAACCGGCGGAAGAAGCGGCGCAATGGAAGCGCTTTGTTGTTGATATGGTCGAGACGCTCGTCCTGGCTGTTATATTATTCATCGGGATCAATGCTGTATCGGCGCGAGTCCGGGTCGACGGGTTTAGTATGAGACCCACCCTCGATGACGGCGAGTTCGTGCTGGTGAGCAAAATGAGTTACAAATTCGGCGAGTTCAATCGCGGTGATATCGTTGTCTTCCATTTTCCGCTCAACCCGGAAGAAGAGTTGATCAAACGCATTATCGGTCTTCCCGGCGACCATGTGCGGGTGGAGGGCAACCAGCTTTACTTGAACGGGCAATTGATGAACGAGGATTACATTGCTGAAGCACCGCTTTACTCCGGCGAGTGGACCGTATCGGACGGTTACCTGTTCGTGTTGGGCGATAACCGCAACAACTCGAACGACTCGAAGGATTGGGGCTTGCTGCCTCAGGAAAATGTGGTGGGGAAGGCTGTGTTCATCTACTGGCCGCCGCCAATGTGGGGCGCGCTCAACCATGCCAAAGTATCCGCATCCCAGGGTTCACCATGAGCGAATTCTCTGAAGATCTGGTCACTTGTAACGAATGCCACGCAGGCGTGCTGAAGCCCAGGCACGTCACCTATTTCACCTGGCTGGGCGGAGAGTTGATCACCGTGCCGCATTTCCCTGCCTGGGTGTGTGATGTGTGCGGGCGTTGCCAGTATGATGAGCGTGCGATCCAATGGCTGAATATGATCCTGGACCCGAATGCCGGGAAGCCCACCTCACGAAACCGGCGGACTCCGCCTCGCCCCCGACCTCAGGCTGGAATTCGCCCACCCCTGCCTGAATCTTAATCCGGACCCTGCCCCATGTCACTCGAGACTTCCCCCCGCACCTACCGGTTCGTCCTCGCCGATATTCTCACATCCGGCTATCGTGTGGCGGGCAAGATCGCGCTGACAACTCATGGAGCATTGGGTTATCTTAACGATCCAACCCATTCCATTCTCGAAATCCACGATGCCCGCATGGCGCGCCTGCATATGCCAACCAAGTTGATCGATCACTTCGAGGTCGTACGCACGACAAAGAAGCAGATCCACGCCATTTGCTTTGCCCGCCGCGAGGACCTTGGTCCGCAAGGCATGGTGCGCGGGGGGTTCACTAACGTGAACGAATATACGGTGCGTCTGACAACATCCATGTTCGAAGTGGACGGCACGATGGAACTTCCGGGGCGTTTTGATTTCAACAGCCTGGTTGCCGAGGGCACGCGTGAATTTTTACCGGTCCTGAATGGGACGTTATCCGCCATTCTGATCCCAAGCCTGCGTGTACAAACCGCGGGCATCCTGGTCAACCGAAGATTGATCGATCTGGTGGCTGTCCTTACTCAGCGGGTCAAACCGGAAATCCAATCCTGATTTTTCTTGACCGTGGGGGAAGTGAATGATAAAATCCGCCCGCTTAAGAAATGCCCCCATCGTCTAGTGGACTAGGACGCGGCCCTTTCAAGGCCACGACCGGGGTTCGAATCCCCGTGGGGGCAC
>CAZYLM010000218.1:0-4811 GCA_964648645.1 uncultured Anaerolinea sp. | reverse complement strand
TTTCTCCGCCCTGATTCGTTAGGTCGAATTTTTGATTCAGCGGAATAATCAAATCCGCAAGCGCAATTGGACTGCCGTTTACGCCTTGTACTGTAGCGCTAAAATAAGCATCTTGAGTGGGCGGCGTTGAGGAGATGACATTGAATTCGCCGCTTGGGTCAGTTATTGAGATGACGAACGAATGGGTTGAAGTATCAAAAAATGCCTGCTCATTCTTGTCGGGCGTAAATTCCTGGGGTAAGGATAAAGTCAGTGTAAGACCTTGCAGTTCGTTGGTCTCCAGCCCGTCGATTACCCACGCGATATCTATCTTCCCATTCGGCTTGAGGAGTTTAGGCGTAGCTTCGAGGATCAAAGACACAGAATGAGTCTGTTTCGAATCCGTTGCGGGTTCTTGAAGTTCTGATTGCTCACCATTGAAATCCGGCAATGGTCGAAAAGGATTCGTTAATCCTTGGCCCTTCTTTTCAAGTTGAGAAGACGCAGGAGCAATTTGCGCCTCAACTGGAATCGGAAGAATCGCGTTTAAGGTGACAAACGCGACCAGCAGAAAACGAACAATAATTGTCCATATACTTTTTGTTTGCATGAGGGTACCCGTCCTTCACGGCAATCCAAAGCTATTCAGTTGTTTCGAACCGAGGATTCGCAAATTTCCAATCCCCCAGTTCCCCAGGGTGTTTCTTTGTTACTTTAACATTAAAAGAACACAAAATAAACTACGAGTTTCATGTTACTTACAAAATTATCTTATGTCAAGTTATTAATGTCACACTTTTCAAGAGTTCAAACTTCGCTATTTCGAAGCGATATTCGCCACTCTTGTTTGGGATGTGTCGCTCCACACCACATGTTTTACCTATCGTCTGCGAGACGAGATTCCCGTTCTCGAAGGTGACGACTCCAGCCAATTGTTATAATCCACTCCATGCCCAAAACCAAAATCCTCCCCTACCTCGAAGCCCTTTTCGCCGTCCTCGTCTGGGGCGGGACCTTCATCGCTACCAAGATCGCCCTGCGCGAAGCCTCTCCAGCCACCATCGTATGGATCCGTTTTGGGATGGGAACCGTCATTCTCGGTATTGTGGTCGTCGCCCGAAAACAATTTGCCGTGCCCGAAAAAAGCGAATGGCTGTACTTTGCCATGCTCGGCTTTCTCGGCGTGACCTTTCACCAAATCCTGCAAGC
Organism: uncultured Anaerolinea sp.; assembly: GCA_964648645.1. Taxonomy (GTDB): domain Bacteria; phylum Chloroflexota; class Anaerolineae; order Anaerolineales; family Villigracilaceae; genus Villigracilis. Next base: position 3,623 of record CAZYLM010000218.1, on the reverse strand, counting down.
GACGGGGCTTCAAACCGCAAAAGCCACCACCACCGCATGGATCGTGGCAACCACACCGGTCTTCATCGCCATCCTCGGCTGGGCCGCGCTCAAAGAAAGGCTGAACGGGCTGCAGATCCTCGGCATTCTACTGGCGGCCTTCGGGGTTCTGCTCATCGTCAGCAAAGGAAATTTTGCCGCACTCTTCACCGGCGAAGAAGGCACCTCTGGCGACCTGCTCGTTCTCATCAGCTCCGTCAACTGGGCGGTCTACACCATCCTCTCACGCCGCGAACTGGCGCGTCACCCCGCGGCGCGCATGATGTTCTTCGTCATGCTGCTTGGCTGGCTCTTCGTCAACGTGTGGATCTTCGGTTTTGGTCCCGGCGTAAGCGAGCTTGCCCACCTCACCTCCTCCGGCTGGGGCGCCATTCTGATTTTAGGCATCTTTGGCTCCGGGTTGGCATACATCGCATTCTATGATGCGCTTCAAGAGATCCCTGCCTCGCAGCTTGGCGCATTTTTCAACATCGAGCCGTTGGTCACCACCGTCCTCGCCTCATTCATGATCAACGAAGCCATCACCGCCATTGTGCTCATCGGCGGCGCCATCGTCATTTTGGGGGTCTGGCTGGTGAATAGAAAATAATCAAGTGACTGTCACTTCGGAGCAACCATGAAATCTCGAACCACACCAGGCGCAGGCATCGAGAAGACCCAAAACGGATATCTGTTGAAGATTCCCGCCGGGGACGACTCCTCCTATCGGTTCGCGCAGATCGACGATTACTTTGGTCTGCCCCGCAGGGATTTTCCGCATCATTCCCTAACCCTGAGCCTGAGAGCCAGGACCTCAAGCTCCGCCATCCCCGGAACCTGGGGCTTCGGCATCTGGAACGATCCCTTCGGCATGTCACTGGGCTTTGGCGCGAATCGGTTTCGTCTGCCCACCCTGCCGAACGCAGCCTGGTTCTTTGGCGCATCGCCGGAAAATTATCTTTCATTCGGCGGTCGAGTAGTCCTGAGCGGAGCACAGCAAAGTCGAAGTGCCTATCGAGACCCGCCGCCTACTCGACCACCTCTACCCGGAAATGGATTCCTCGCGCAAAGTTTTCGCTCGCCCAAATTCCACGCCGCGTTGATCCCGGCCGGGGCCGTGTTCCCCTTTTCGGCCAAGACAACCCGCCGCATACTGAGCAGGGTCATCGCGGAAGACGCATCCACTCTCCACGTGGATGTAACCCAATGGCACAGCTACAGGCTGGCATGGAGCAAGAGCCGCGTGGTTTGGCATGTAGATGAAACTCCGCTCTTTGAGTCAACTATCAGTCCGAATCCGCCCCTGGGGCTGGTCATCTGGATCGACAATCAATATGCGGCTTTTACACCGGAAGGCAGGATCTCCTATGGGATATTGGAAGGCAGGGAAGAATGGCTGGAGATCGAAGAATTGGTAACGAGCAACGAGTAATCAAACACGACTCACCCCGAAATTAAGGTTTCGCGGGCGAGTCTTGTTTTTAAGACGCGGACACTTGCACCGAACGCAAGGGCAGGTGAAACGCGGATTCTTTTATCTTTTTCCGCGTAAATCTGCGCTCGTACGCGACCCAAATTAAATTCGGGGTTAACTATGTTTTACGCATTAATATCTAAGTAGTCGGTCGAAATAAATTTTATAAACTTTTTCCGCTCTGGCGGGGGCTAAGCCCCCGCCAGAGCCACATGGACTTATAAATATATACGATCGACCACCTAGAACAGGCCAGCCCAGAAACCGGGCAGGAACTTTGCGAGCAACAGGTCGATGATTAGGCCAAGAATAAGGTAACCGCCGAATTTACGGTTGTGCTGGAAAGCAAAACCCGAGAACCAAACGGGCCATACGGGCCAGCCTTCGGGAGCTTGGGCGGGCTTGGGGTTGTTCATTACCTTGATCGCCGCCAGAGCCTCTTTATAAGCGAGGAAGATCAGAAGCATTGCCGGGGTGAAGTAACCGTCAAGGACAAGGTACAAAGTAACCAGGTAGATCAACACGATCGCAAACTGATTCACACGCCGGGCATTCGCCTCCCCCACGCGGACGGGAAAGGTCCCAACGCCTTTGGCTTTGTCGGGGTCGTGCTTGTCGATGTGCTTGGCAACGTTGATGCTGCCCACGCTCAAGCCAAAGGGAATGCCTGCAATGAACACATTCCAGTTCCAGTTGCCGGTGAGCACAAAATACACACCGCCGATCAGGATCGGTCCCCAAATGAGGAAAATGAGAAATTCGCCGATACCCCAATACTTGAAGGGGTAGGTATAGGCAAGCAAGACCACAGCGCCGAAAGCGAACAGGCCGATGGTGGCGCTGTTGAACCCGGTATGGATGAGCGCATACACACCCGCCAGGGCGGCAAGCGTTCCGCTCACAATGAACCAGCGGATGGAAGTCTTGTTATCCCAGAACTTTTGCACGAGGGGATGAACCCCATACTCGGTGCGAAAGTAATTGTTCTGGTCCACGCCGCGGTTGTAGTCTGTGTAATCGTTGAGGATGTTGTTGGTGCCGTGAGCGATGAACAAACCGAACGTGACGATGACAAAGGTCAGCCAGTCGAACCTGCCGTCGCGGGCGGCAAGGATGCCTGCGATGATGCAGGAATAGACCGTGACGAGCGTCACTGCGGAACGGGTGGCAATCAACCATTTGGAAACGACATCGAGCGCATCCCACTCTTTCTTGTCGTCCATCTTGATCAACTGCCACGAGGCTTTACGCCACATGGCAAAATTGATGTGCATGATACTCTCTCCTTGAGTAGATAAAGGCAGCAAACGCCGCTATAAGATCGACCGAGGCAGGATTATACAACCCTTCGCAGTACAAGTCTTTATATCAGCCGCCGGGTCTGTCACAGCCCCGCGCGCTTGGCTTCATTCCAGAACGAGTCCATTTCCTCGAGTGTCATATCCGAAAGGCTGCGTCCCTGCCCCTTTGCCCCTTTTTCAATGTAGGCAAAGCGCTTCTTGAATTTCTGGTTCGCCTCGCGCAGCGCGGATTCGGCATCCACGCCCCGCCAGCGGGCAAGGTTCACAAGCACGAAGAACAGGTCTCCCAACTCAGCTTTCACCTGTTCGGGGTTTTCAGCGGTTTTCACCTCTTCGATCTCTTCCCGGACTTTTTCCAGCACATTTTCGATCTCGGGCCAGTCAAACCCGACGCGTGCTGCGCGACCCTGGTATTCCTGCGCCTGGCTCAAGGCGGGCAAGGCGGCAGGTACGCCGTCCAGCATGCCCTTCTCTTCCTTCTTCCCTTCGACGCCGCTCAGGGCAAGCTCCTTGCGCTCTTTTTCCTTCAATTTTTCCCAGTTTTGAAGTACGCCATCCACACCGTCAAGTTTCACATCGCCGAACACATGCGGATGCCGCCGCACGATCTTATCGTAAATATGCCTGACCACTTCGGTGAAACTGAATTCGTTGTCCTGATATGCAATATAAGAGTTCAAGACGATCTGCAACAGCAGGTCGCCAAATTCCTCGCGCATCGCGTCCACGTCGCCCGCATCCATGGCAGATAGAGTCTCGTACGCCTCTTCTAAAAGATGCTTGCGTAACGTCTGGTGAGTCTGCTCTTTGTCCCATGGGCAGCCATCCGG
>CAZYLM010000217.1:0-4819 GCA_964648645.1 uncultured Anaerolinea sp. | reverse complement strand
CGCGGCGGTTCCGTTCGCGGCGGCTGGAGATCATCAATGGTATTGCCCAGCAGGCCGCGCTTGCGATCCAGAACGACCTGCTTCAACAGGAGATGGTCGTGCGTGAACGCTTGGAAACGGAAGTTCAACTGGCGCGTCAGATCCAGCAGACCTTCATACCCAGCAAGTTGCCGACCCACCCAAGCTGGCAGATCGCGGCGCGATGGAGAACGGCACGCCAGGTGGGCGGCGATTTTTACGATGTGATCGAACTGCCGAATAACAAGCTTGGAATCTTTATCGCAGATGTTGCGGATAAAGGTATGCCCGCCGCCCTGTTCATGGCATTGACGCGGACTTTGATGCGTGCAGCCATCGTCGAGACATCTTCACCTGCCGAAGCTCTGCGGCGCGTCAATGATTCATTGCTACCCGATACCCAGCAGGGCATGTTTATTACTGCGGTATATGGCGAGTTGGATTTGGATGCTGGGACATTCCGATACGTCAACGCCGGGCACAACCCGCCGTTTTGGGTCAAGACCGATGGCAGTTTGGATAAATTATCACGCACGGCGATAGCGCTGGGTGTGATGGAGCAGCCTTTGATCGAGGAAAAGATCGTGTCCTTTTCAAAAGGCGATACATTGCTGCTTTATACGGATGGTCTGACTGAGGCGTTCTCACCCAGCGGCGATCTTTTCGGCGAAGGACGCTTACTTGAAGCTATGGCATCACTCTCAGCGGGGACAGCGGAGGAAGTGATCAGGTCGATTGAAGAATGCCTCAATGACTTTGTCGACCCGTTGCCGTTGGCGGATGATATGACCATGCTGGCGATCCGTATGGTGGGCTAAAAACGGCTTATTCCTTTTTCTAAATTTCCGTCCGTTCGATTGACAAATTTTCAACCCCCGGTAAGGCTTCTTTGTATGGAAGCGCCTGCACTCTCAATAACTAGATCGATGTGTCTGTTTGAAAACTTAATCTTTTCCAACCGCAGGTATAATCTTCGCTCACGAACTTTATTATTCAAAAGGCAGGTTAAGGATGACAGGTATTTTTATTTCATACTCGCGTAAGGATTCGGAAGCAGCCCATAAGCTGATGACGACCTTCAAGTCTATTGACCTGGATGTATGGGTTGATTGGGAGGATATCCCGCCTGCTGTGGGGTGGCTGGACCAGATCCTGCAAGGCATCGAAGCCGCAGATGCATTTATTTTCCTTGTCAGCCCGGATTCGGTCGCTTCGGAAGTCTGCAATGTGGAGTTGGAACACGCGTATAAAAATGCCAAACGCATCATCCCGGTTGTGGTCAGGGATGTTGATCCGAAAACGACCCGGTCCATCATCCGCGACCTGAACTGGATATTTCTGCGGGCGAACGATGATTTCGATGCGTCATTGAAAAAAGTGCAGGTGGCGATCAACCTCGATGTGGAATGGCTCCAGGAGCACCGCCGGCTGCAAGTCCGCGCATTGGAATGGGATCGCAAAAAAGACCCCAGCCTGCTCCTGCGTGGGCGTGACTTGCGCAGCGCATCGACTATGGTGTCGACGCATGAAGGCAAGGACCCCGCGCCATCTGAATTGCAAAAACACTATATCAGGTTCAGTCGGTCTAGCGAAAGAGTCCGAACCCTTACATGGATATCCGCTGCACTTGCTATTTTGATCATGTTGGTGCTTTCTGCATTTGCACTTGACCAGCGAAAGGATGCCTTGGCAAACGCCGCCGAGGCACAGGATCAGCGCGACATTGCAGAGAAGAATCAGAAGTCCGCTGAGAGCAACGCGCGTGCAGCGATGGCTGCCAAGGCGGCCGCTGACAAGAATGCAGCCATCGCAAAAGCCCAACGTAGCGCGGCGCGTGCTCAGATTTACCAATCGAAGACTGCCGGTTTATTTACGAGCACACTGCTCGCCATTGATTCATATCAGAGGATCCCCTCGTTTGAGGCTACGGAAATTCTCCGTGAGAATATCAGTTTATTGCCTGTTCCAATCGAGGAGATAAGCCATGAAGGTCCAATACTTGACCTTGAAATAAGTCCTGATGGAGAATCATTTGTTACTGCCAGCGATGACGGTTCCGCCTGTCTGCTGCGCTTTGAAAGTGGCGAAACCGTTTTTTGCTCGACCAGTACCGGGTCCGTGTTGGATGCGGCATTTGGTCCCGAAGGAAAGGTCCTCGTAACGAGTTCTTATTCTGGGCAGGTGCTGATACTGGATGCTGTAACGGGCGATTTAATGAAGGAACTTAATTATGGGGTACCGGTTTTTGGCGTGAATATCAGCCCGGATGGAAAGTTACTTGCAATGGCTCGTGATGATGGGCGGATCACTCTCGTCAAAATGTCTTCGTATGAATTCGCCGGGGAATTCTCGGTGTACGGAAACCTGAGTGTGACGGCATTCAGCCCGGATGGCGGACTTTTTGCTGCCGGGTCAGATGCTGGTTCTGTCACATTTTGGGATCTTGATACCGGCGATATCATCACCGGGGTCGCCCATCGCGGCGGTGTACGCGACATTGCTTTCAGCCCTGATGGAACGGCCTTGCTTTCAGGCGGAACCGATAATACTGCTGTGTTGACCAGTATATATGATGGTGAACGAATGCTGAGCGTCCTGAATGAAGAGTGGGTGGAGGATGTTGAGTTTAGCCCGGATGGAACTTGGTTTGTGACAGCCTCGAACGATTTTCGTATTCGCGTTTGGGATGCAAAAACTGGCGAGGAGCGGATGCGGCTTTTGCAGGATAGCATCGTCAGCGATGTCAAAATAAGCCCGGACGGATTATGGATCGCCTCCACAGGGTCAGATCGCTCTGTAAGGGTTTGGAGCGCGGCGGATGGCGCCCAGATGTTCCGTATCCCCCTTGAAGGTGAGGGCAATGTTCTGGCATTCAGCAAGGATGGGTCTTATCTTTTGGCAGGCGATGAGCATGGCCACGTCTCCCTTTGGGATATTTCCACACTGCGATCGAATAATCGTTATGTTCGGTTCAATGAATTTATTGAACAAGTGGAAATGAGCCCAACTGGGAATTGGTTCACCGCCGCCACCGGGAGCCAGGTCTGGCTGCTTGATCCGGAAAATTTTCCCGAGCCGACGAAACCTCCCACCGACCCGTTGATCGATTTCTTTAATGACGATATTGTGGATATGGTCATGGATGCAGAAGGAAAGTCGCTGGTTGTTTCTACAGAGGAAGGACAGGTCGTAGTTCTTGAACTTCCATCCGGAAGGGCAAGAACGCTTATCGATTCGGGACCGATGCAAAGCCTTGCATTTTCGTCGGATGGTTCCAGCCTCTATTTAGGAAATGATGATGGGCTTGTGCAGAGTCGGAGTCTGTCTTCAGGGGAAGATGGAATCCTATGGCAGGCAGATGAACCTGTTTATGCAATAGCCGCTTCATCAGCGAATCTGCTCGCCATCGGTTTGGAGGACGCGATTGTTCTCTTTGATCCTGCCACAAAATCGGTGCTTGCTGAATTGGAATCGCCTGGGTTAAACCACTTGCTGGCATTTCATCCAGACGGAAAACTTCTGGTATCCAGTTCCTTATCTGGGAACACATCCTTTTGGCGTGGAGAAGGGGATCAGTTCGAGTTGGTCGCCTCTGTTATTGGCGATCCTGCTGTTTCGCTTTCCTTTACACCTGATGGAAGCCGTGTGTTCCTCGGTGGGACAAATCGCATTCAGGTTTTCGATGCACTCACCGGGACGGAAGCTCAGCGCATCCGTCAAAACGGTGATGTTACGGATATGGCTTTTTCCAACGATGGACAAACCTTGTATGCGGCGTCTCTGCGCACCCTGCGCTTTTTCGACACTACTTTGTTGACGGATATATCTGAAAATAATATCGTCGACCTGGCTTGCAGTCATCTTCTACAGAACTTCAGCACAGCCGAATGGAAATCCTTCTTCGGCGACGATACATACAAAGCCATCTGCCCGTCTCTGCCTGTGCCATAAATTTTCACTTAGCTAAAAACATATTAATTGGAACTCCCTCCGCAGAATCTAACTGGAGGGAGTTTTATATAACTAGGGTTTAGGAAGTTGAGCAATAATTTAACCACCGAGATTTAGAACGAAATTGTTACAATCCTTCCATCCTTCGCAGGGATAAGATGAAAGTGCAGAGATTCGGGGGAATTTCTGCATTTGTGAAGGAGAAAGTTATGAACGATAAATTTGGATGGCTTATTAGGAGGGGTGTTGGGATTTCTCTCCTGATTGCTCTGGCAGCTTTTCTTCCAATTGTATCCGTCACCCAGGCGGCGGGACCCTACACACGGATATCGGTCAGTACGGGCGGAGAGGGGGCGAATACCATGTCGAACCACGGCGAGATTTCAGCGAATGGGCGCTTTATCGCCTTTGATTCGGATGCAAATAACCTCGTGGCTGGCGATACAAATGGATTTGGCGACGTTTTCCTGCGCGATCTACAGCTTGGCACGACTGTGCTTGTTTCCACAGCCGCCGCCGGGACTCAAGCGAACAACGGCTCTGGAGGACCGGTCATTTCAGCAGATGGACGTTATGTGGCGTTTGAATCCGGGGCGACAAATCTGTCAGTATCCCCGGATGTCAACGGCTTTACTGATATTTACGTCAAAGATATGCAAACCGGGGTTGTGACCCGTGCCTCACTTTCTTCAACAGGCATCGAACCAAATAACGAATCGGCGGTCCTCTCCATCTCTGGTGATGGGCGGTACGTGGTTTTCGATTCAGATGCCGATAACCTCGTCCAAAACGACACGAACGGACGCGGGGATATCTTCATCCGCGATATGCAAACGAATACGACGGTTGG
>CAZYLM010000216.1:0-4839 GCA_964648645.1 uncultured Anaerolinea sp. | reverse complement strand
ATCCTGATCGTGGACATCATCGCCGCGAACTTCATCCTCGACCGGTTGGTTTATTTCTTCTCCCAGTTCATTTTGCCCGTTCAAACCCCGCATGACCGACAAGAGATCTACGCCCGGGTCAGCGCCTTCGACGGCAAACGCGGACCAACCCTCTTCGTCAAGAATGGGCGGTTGATCAAGCACGAAGGAGAGACGAAGAAAAAGGGTCCCGGCGTGATCGTGCTCGACACCGCCAGTGCTGTCGTGCTGCAGACCGATACGGAGATCATTGGCGCAGCCGGACCCGGTATCCGCTTCACCCGAGGCAGGGAATCGATCACCCGCGAAGAAGGTGTGGATTTGCGGGCGCAGTGGCAGTTCATCGGTCCGCTGACAGGTGAACAGGCATTTCTCAACCCCGCCTCGCCGTCAAAAGAGCCCGATCCACAAAACCGGCGCTACCAGCAAACGGTCGGACTGACCCGCGATGGTTTTGAGATCTCCCCCACCATCAGTATCAAATTCCGCATTAAGCATCCGCCAGAGAAAACCCCCTCCGAAAGCGGCGTTATCTCCCAATATGGTTACGATGCCCAGTCTGTGTTGAATGCCGTCACGCGTGAAGTGATCGAGCTCGGCACGGCGGACAATAAACGCGTCCGCATGGAATGGCATCGGCTCCCCGCACACCTCGTAGTGAACCTGTGGCGCGAGTACGTCCGCAAATTCAAATTGGGAGACTTGTTCAAAGCCGAGGGTATCAGCGGTTTACAAACCATCGAAGAGATGATCAACCGACGAATGCAGCGTCCGCTTGTGGTGGCACTGGACGATACGGGCATCCCCGAACCGACAGGCGAAGCCATTCCCAGCCTTGAATATGAACAACTCGAAGCGCGCGGGCTGGAAGTGATGTCCGTGCGGATTCATAACGTCCTCTTCGAAAAAGGCATCGAGGAACAGATCGTCAAGAATTGGAATGCCGAATGGATGAAGATCGCGCGGCGCGAGGAAGACGTGCTGAACGAACGCGAAAAACTGATCGAGACCGCCGCACATAACGAAGCCGTCAAGAATTTTGCCCGGCTCTCCGCGCAAAAATTTTCCAACCCGATCGCCCCGCCCCAGGATATTTTTTCCACACTTCAAAACCTGATCGAACCCGTGCGCGAGGTGATCCTGATCGAAAGCCGCGCCAACAACCAGATGGAATCCGAGATCAAAAGGCTGGATGAAGTCTGGAAGTGGCTGCTCGTCAACAAACTGGATACATCCCTGCACCGCGAAGAGGACAAGCAATGAAGCGTGTCCGCATTCAACGAGACCAGATGATTCCCCGCCTCTTCGGCCTCTCCGAGGATAGTGTGGAATATCGCAACCAGATCCGTTCGTATGCAGGGTTTGCCGCCTGGGCGATCCTGAGCGGACTGACGCTGGGGGTCTTCATCTTCCTGGCAGAGAGCAATCTTCAACGACTTGCGATCGCCGCCCTCAGCGCGTTCAAATACCTGCCCCTTTTCGCAATCATCTATGCGCTCGCACGTAAAAAAGCCGCGCAGTACCTGGCGGATGTCTTCGAATTGGAAGATGAAAATGTCGCCGACCGGTTCATTGAAGATGTCACTTTTGGGCAGGGCCATGAGCTGATTACGATTCACGAAGGCAAAATATCTGAAGATGACGAACGCTCACCGCTGATCCTCATCGGCGGACCAGGGTATGTGCAGGTCAATCTCGACAGCGTGGCATTGCTCGAACGGGTCGATGGCATTCCCGAGATCATCGAACCGCGCGCCAAACCCTGGAAACTGGGACGCTTCGAACGCATCCGCGAGATCGGAAAATTCGACGAGGTCGGCAAACGCGAATATGCCATCATCAACTTAAGAGACCAGTTCGTGCGCGGCATCTCCGTCAAATCCCGGACCAAGGACGGCATCCCCATCGAAGCACAGGATGTCAAGGTCATGTTCAGCATCCTTCGCAAGCCAAAGGAAACAGCGCCCGAAAACAACCCCTACCACTACGAAGAAAATGCGGTCTATTCGCTGGTTTATGACCAGGTCATCATCACACCGCCGCCCGCCAAGGTCTCAGGTGTTTCCTTCCCGTGGGATACGACCGTCCTGCCGCTCGTCACTGGCGAATTGGAAAACATCATTACCAGTCGCAATCTGAGCGAGATCCTCGCCAGCATCAGCCGCCGCGAACTTGACGACCTGAGCCTGAATGAAGCCACCAATAAACAGATGCGCCTCGAGATGACCGGTGAACAAACCGTATTAAGTCAGTCCGGTGGGGCACGCCCGCCCGAATTTATGACCCGCTCCAAGATCACTGCCCTGTTTTTCAGCGAAGATTTCAAAGCCAAAGCCGCCGCCCTAGGTGTTGCAATTCACTGGATCGATATTGGTACCTGGCAATTACCCAACGAGATCATCCTCGACGAACTCAAAGCCGCCTGGAAGTTAATGGGCGACAACGCCCGGCGTCGCGGAGGCATCGACCGCTCTGCCAAACAGCATGAAATGAGAGAGATGATGGAACTCGTCAATAACGTCATCGTCTCCAACTACAGCCGCTCAAGTGGTTCTTCCGGCAGCCGCAAATTCTCCGAAAAAGATTACATGGAGATCGCCAAACTCATGGAGGAGAATCCCGAGATCGCTTTCAGCCCGCTCATGCAACAGCGATATTCACAGAATGTCTCGAGCAAACGCGACGCACAATCCATCGCGCACGACATCCTTAAAGCCTTCCGCAAGGAACTCATCGTTGCGCGCGACCTCATCGACAAGGAAAACCGCTCCTCCATAGACAAGCAGGCAGAGGTCGCTCTGATCGATAAAGCCCTGCGCGACATCGACTACCACGTCTTCCATTACATCAAACGTCCATCATGAAACATCCACACTTCCAACTTTCCATCGAAATAGCCCGCGCACTTCGGCTAGGCTCTCCCCTCGTCGCCCTCGAATCCACCGTCATCACCCATGGGCTGCCCCATCCGCAAAACCTTGACCTTGCCCGGAATATGGAAAAGCAGGTCCGTGATGTGGGATCGGTTCCCGCCACCGTGGCATTGCTCGACGGGAAGATCCGCCTCGGTCTCTCAGACGAGGAACTGGTCCGGCTTTCGAAAGCCGAATCTTCACTGAAAGTGAGTCACCGCGACTTTGCGACAGCCATCCTCAAGAAAAAGGATGGCGGCACCACCGTCGCTGGGACGATGCTCGCCGCACATATGACAGGAATCAAGGTCTTCGCCACCGGCGGAATCGGCGGCGTTCATAAAGAATCCCCGTTCGATATTTCGACTGACTTGAAAGCCCTGGCAGAAACACCAATGATCGTCGTCTGCGCCGGTGCAAAAGCGATCCTGGACCTGCCCGCCACGCTCGAATATCTTGAAACCATGGGCGTACCTGTGGTCGGTTATCAGACCGATGAATTTCCCGCCTTTTATTCCCGCGAAAGCGGATTGAATGTCAGTGCGCGGCTCGACTCGCCGAAAGAGATCGCTGAATTTGCCAAAGCACATTGGAGCCTGGGTCTTCGAAGCGCAATCCTCGTGACAAACCCGGTTCCAGAAATAGACTCCATCCCAAAGCCCGAGATGGAGCCGGTGATTGCCAAAGCATCCGCAGAAGCCATGGAAAAAGAAATCCACGGTCAGGCGTTGACGCCTTTCCTGCTATCCCGCATCAGTGAATTGACCGGCGGCAGGTCGCTCAAAGCCAATCTTGCGCTATTGTTGAACAATGCCCGCCTTGCCGGTGAAATTTCAAAAGAGATGACTGTAAAGAATAAGGAATGGGCGCTTTAGAGTTTGGTAAGTGGTGCTAGAAGGATGCCGTATGAAAAACGAGTTCACAATTTCTGAATCGTTCAATGCCAACACCGAAGCGATCTATAAAGCCTGGACTTCCACCCAGGGACATACGCTTATGACGGGCAGCCCCGCCAGGGTGGACGGGCGTGAAGGCGGCGACTTCACCGCCTGGGATGGCTATATTTGGGGTACGTTCCTTGAACTGGAAGCGAACAAACGCATCCTGCAAGCCTGGCGCACAAGTGAATTCCCCGAAGACGCTGAAGACTCGCAGGTGGAAATTCTATTGCAAGAAATTGACAGCAAAACAAAACTTACGCTGATCCACACAAACATCCCCGCCGGTCAAGCGGAAAGTTACCGACAGGGATGGGAGGATTTTTACTTCAAACCGATGCGCGAGTATTTTGGGGAGTAATAAAGCAGTTGGTTATTGCACGGCATGGATAAATATTTTTAACGATTAACCACTTTCTATCTTCCACGCACCAACTTCCCATCGATCGCCTGTAGTATCTTATCCAATACCGCAAATGTCAGCGGGTCTCCCATTTGCACGCCAACAGCCGAAACGTAAATCCCATGCTGCTGCAGAATGAAACAACTCTTCAACATCACGTGGTCGAGCTCCCGGTCGGTACACATATATTCGAAGCGATCATCAGGGGAAGAAGGAGCGAATGTCGCTTCGGCAGGATGACTCCAACCATCGACGAACATGTAAGTGCTGTATTCACCAAACCCCTTCAACGCCGCCGCCTCATCGCCATAAACGATCAACTGCTGTTCCACCGCCGGGGAAGTCGAATCGTTGCCATAGGCAAAAGCCAGGTTGTACAATTCCCCGCCCCAATCCTTCCCAGCTGATTCTTTGAAAATAATCCATTCCTGGGGGATGTCCTCAGTCCCCACCATCAACGTACGGATCTCGGGTGGAACGCCGGTCGAACAACCGGCAAGCAATACAGCAAACACAAGCAAAGAAAATATTTTCATCAACTTCATTATTTATGCCACTCACTTCTCAT
>CAZYLM010000215.1:0-4916 GCA_964648645.1 uncultured Anaerolinea sp. | reverse complement strand
CGGTAAGGTAATACATGGGCGGATTGTTCTCGGCGTTTCCGAACACAATGAATGCATCCATATTTCGGGACTGCATGATGGCATCGAGGTCTGATCTCATCGAATCTCCAGTTGGTTGAGGTGTGCAAATTCTCGTGCAATATCTTCGTTCTCTATCTCAAGCTGTAATATTCTCCTGTCACGAAACAACCTGCCTGAAAACCCAAGTAGTTCGTCTGTTTCACTAAACAAGGCGAAGGCAGTCAAAGGTCGGCGGGAGAGGAGCTTTCCATAATGGACAACCGCCAACGATTTTACGATAACTTCCGCAACGGTTCCCATGATGCTCCCGACGATCAACCCAACGAGTCCGCCAAATATCAGGGGAAAACCCACCGTTTGCGGACTCTCTCCCTGCGGAGCCATCAGCATCGCCGGTACAAAGGCGATTGTTCCAAAGACCAACCCGACAACCAAAAAAGGAATATAGGTGATCGTAGCAATGCTCCGCTCTTTATCTGCACAGGTCTTGCACATCGGGACTATCAATTCGATCTTTACCGGTTTGCCGCGGAATTGCTCGCCTGTGTTGAACATAAGTGATAATGATTCTTCATTTGTCCTGCCGCAGTTCACACAACGCCTGGGGAGTTGAAACACAGGCGGCTTTTTGAGATCGGGGATTGGGATCTGGAAGAGCATCTAGACTTTCAACAAATTCTTTAACCCAACCAGCAACGCCCCTTCCTGTTCAGGCAACACCGTGCGCGGATCGAGCATGATCCTATCGTTCTCAGTCCGCGCAATAATGGGTGGATTATTTTTCCGCAGAGTACGCAAGGATTTCTCAGCAGACCCCACTTCCAATTCAAGCAGCCAGGTCGGGATGGACTCATCCGGGAGGGAGCCGCCGCCCACTGTCGAGAGACCTTCGGTGACATCCCCCCATCCCAACTCCGCCTTCCATGCTTCAGCACGACCTTTGACCTGTCTCAGAGTCAGCGACATCATCCTCAATACGGGAATCTCCCTCTCCGCCTCGTCCTTGAGGTAATGAGTGAGAGTGGCAGACAACCCGGCAAGGCACGTCTTATCCGCACGGAGCGCTCTGGCGAGTGGATGTTTTTTGATCCTGTCGAGCAGTTCCTTTTTGCCGACGATAATTCCCGCCTGCGGACCGCCAAGTAATTTATCTCCTGAGAAAAGGACCAGATCCACGCCTGCTTGCAGGGATTCAAAAACAGTCGGCTCATGAGAAAAACCGTATTTGGCGGTGTCGTACAACGCGCCGGAGCCGAGGTCGTCGACAACAGGAACGCCTGCCTTGTGTGCCGTTTCAACAATCCGTTTCAACTCGGGCTCTTCGGTAAAGCCGACAATCTTGAAGTTGGAGCGGTGCGCACGCATGACAAGTGCGGCCGGTTCGTCGAGTGCGGATTGATAATCGGACAAACGGATTCTGTTCGTTGTGCCGACCTCCACCAGTTTCGCGCCGGATTGTTTCATGACATCGGGGATGCGAAAGCCGCCGCCGATCTCGACCAGCTGTGAACGGGCAATGACAACCCGCTTCTTATTTGCCAATGCGGAGAGAGCCAACAAAACCGCAGAAGCACAATTATTGACAACCAGGGCAGACTCTGCTCCGGTGAGTTTTAGTAATAGCGATTCGGCATGGACAAGACGCGACCCGCGTTTGCCGGTCTCCAGGTCGAATTCAAGATTGGAATAGCCACGGGAAACAACGTCCATGGCATGGATGGCTGCAGCGCTCAAAGGCGCACGTCCAAGATTGGTATGCAGAATAACCCCGGTGGCATTGATGACCGGATACAGAGTCGACTCCGTCCATGCTGCGAGGGCGGCTTCTGCCTGGGTGAGGATCAACTCTGTAGAGGGCAACCCAATATCAGGATTAAGTTTGAAGCGGGCACGTATGTCGTCCAACGTTTTTCGCAGCGCATCCAACGTCAACGGACGCCCAAAGCGGGCGATCATCCGCGAGGTTGTCTCGGTTTGGAGCAATTGTTCGACAGAGGGAAGATTACGAAGCGTGGTCATCATGAACCATGGGCGGACGCCGGCTGGCTTTCTCGCGAATACGGATGAAATACTCCGCAGCGATCAGCCCACCTGCCAGACCAAGCACGACATAAAGTGTGACCAGCCGCCCCAGTTGTAACCAGGCCAGGGTTGCGCCATAGATCCCAACCCAAAGTGCCTGCCGGTTGATCACATTGGCATCGGCAGGAGGTTCGGCAGGAAAACGTTGATGCAGGTAATAAACAACCGGAAGCGCGGTGCCGGTCATGGCCATGAGCAGAAGGGCAAAAAAGCCCCAGCGAGACCAAACGAATGGCAGGGTTTGTGTAATGACGAAATACAATCCACCCCATCCAATGATCGCAAGAGCGAGCGCGGAAAACCCGAATGGTTTGAAATGAAGCTGTTCATCCATCGAGAGGAATTATACCCGTATCAGATTTTATCCCTGCTTTGGACTCCAACGTCTCCCGACGTTGGGGTTCTTTATAGGAGTGGATTCCAGATCAGTGACAGTAGGATCGCCAAAAAAATGAATATCGCAGCAAAGGCGACGAAGAATACACTGACTTCGGTCGTTTCAGTGACGGTAAATAGCTGGGTCGGCAGACCGTCGAAGACTTCCTGTAATTCTGTGGAGCTCTCGGCAAGATGATAGGAACCACCTGTCATCTTTGCGACCTGTTGAAGTGTGACTTCATCGATCTCACGGCGGAATTGACCATTGCCACCGCCTCCACCGCCAAAGAACGGGTCGAATGGCTCAGAGAAAGCGGAATAGGGGTTACAGTTCATCGGAGCGTCGTTATTGGTGGTGCCGAAACCGATGGTATACACCCGCACTCCGCGATCTGCAGCCATTTGGGCAGCCTCGAGGGGATCGATCCCCGTAGTCGAGACACCATCAGTAAGAAGAACCACGATCGCAGGTACATATTCCCCTTCCGCGACAGGAGTAATTTCAATTCCCGAATAAGGGCTGACCACTGAATCGTCAAACTCGGAGATGGCTTCAAGTGACATCAAGATCCCTTCGCCTATGGCTGTGCGGCGGGCGGTGCTGATGGTGTTGATGGTGGCTTCGAGGAGAGCGCGGTCTGTTGTCGGCGGCTGGGCGATCACTGCAAACCCGGCAAAAACCACAATACCGATCTGTGTATCTGCGTTCTGTGATTTGATGAATTCCAGCGCGGCGGTTTTTGCGGATTCGAGCCGGTTGGGAGATATGTCGGTTGAACACATACTGCGCGAAACATCGATGGATAGGATGATGGTTGCATTCGAAGCGGGGAGCGTGATAACGGATACCGGTCTCGCCATTGCCATGATCAGGCTGGAGATGGCGAGCAGGAAAAGCACGAATGGGATATGGCGCTTCCACTGGGTTTGCCGGGGCTTGGCAGCGCGCACCAAAGAAAGACTTGAATACCTGACGGCAAAAGGCTTACGCCGACGGAGAATCAGGACGTAGGCAAGAATCGAGATGGGGATGAGCGCAAAAAGATAAAAGACGGGAGACCAAAGAAATTCCATTACGACCTCCAGCACCGTTTTGTCATATCCGCATTCAGAGATGCTTCGCTCACTTGCACCGCACTGCGTTTGGTGCAGTGCAGGTGTCGCTCAACCTGACATGACAATGTCTCACGGCACACGGCTAAACCACAATAAAGACAACAATCCGCCGAGCAGAAGGATCAGGATGCTGGCACCCGCAAAAACAGACGTGACTTCCTGAGCCTCTTCCTCAACCTTCAAACGCGGTTCGATGCTTTCGTAGACTTCGTCCAACTCATCATCAGAACCGGCAATGTAATACGTCCCTTTCGTGATCTCGGAGATCTGCTTGAGCATCTCTTCGTCCACTTTCGTGAAAACGGTAAAGCCATTGACCGTCAACTCCACACCTTCGCGGCTGCCGACCGCAATGGTGTGGATGCGCACCCCGCGCTCCGCCGCCAACAACGCCGCCTCGACCGGATTCGGGTTCATGTTGTTTTCACCATCGGTGAGCAGGACAATCGCAAAGGATTGATCCGGCGAAACATCCGGCGACCCGTTCAACGGTGCGGGGACATCTGCGCCTTCGAAACCGACGATGGGCTCCTGCCCGGTCAGATTCGCGATGGTATTCAGCGATGCCACGATCCCATTCGCAAGGGATGTTCCGCGCTGGGGGCGCAAACGATTGATCGCATCCAAAATCATGGATTGATCTGCAGAGGGAAGCTGCACCGAGAGTCCGCTTTCGCTGAACGCCACAACACCGATTCTCACACTCGAAGGCTGGCGTTCGACAAACTCGACTGCCAGTTTTTTTGCGGCTTCGAGTCGGTTTGGGGTGAAATCCTCCGCCGCCATGCTGCCTGAAACATCAAAGGCGAGGATGACAACCCCTTCCGTTTTCGGCAGACCAATGACCATCTGCGGACGAGCCAGGGAAACGAACAAGACCGTCAACCCAAGCAGGAACAGGATTCCCGGGATATGACGCCTCACACCCACACCGCGACCCGAGGCTTGCTGTACCAAGCCCAGGCTCCCGTATCGATGCGCGATCTGCGCCCGCCGCCTTTGCATCCGCCAGTAGATCAGAATCAAAAATGGGACCAGGATCAACGACCAAAGCATGAACGTCCAGGCAAAAGACATGGATGTCATCTCCGGCGCTGACGGCGCAGCATCACAAAACTTGCAATGGCGTGGATCAAGTCCGCTTCGGTCGAAAGCGGCAGGACATCCACACCCGCGCGTTTGAAGCTTTCGTTCAGGTCGGCTTCGCGTTTGCGGGCAGCCTGCACAAATCGCATGCGGAATTTTTTATCACTGGTATCCACGTAGATTTGCTCGCCTGTCTCTGAATCTTCGAGGATCACATGCCCGACATCCGGCAG
>CAZYLM010000214.1:0-4919 GCA_964648645.1 uncultured Anaerolinea sp. | reverse complement strand
CCGCTTGCCATTATCGAAAGTCGCTTGCGCTATCTCCTCCCATCAGAAATGTACGCTGAGATGTGGGGAAACCCATCCATGGAGATCATGATCCGGGTCCACAACCACTTGCGGACCTTGCAGCGCATCATCCATGACTATACATCCAGGCAGATCGACGTTGCCCAGATGAAACCGGGAGAGGTGAAGACCCAATGGCAATACGGCACCATGATGTTTACCGACCTTGCCGGGTTCACAAAGCTCATGGAAGCCAATGCAGCCAAGGGGCGTGAAGGCGCTGAGAACCTGCTGAAGGAATTAACCAGGTATTTTTCAACCATGATCTCGATCATCAGCAAATCGGGTGGTGAACTGGTCGAGTTCACCGGCGATGCAATGCTGGTGGTATTCACAAAGAAAAAGGAAAAAGCCGACGATGCCCAGCGTGCCATCCGCGCCGGACTACGAATGCAGCGCGCAATGAAAGACTTTGCAGAGATCCACACACCGTCGGGAATCGTCAACCTGCAAATGCGCATTGGCATCCATAGCGGCAGGTTCCTCACAGCAGAGATCGGGACCCCGCGCCGCATGGAGCACGTCCTGCTCGGCAAGGATGTGCAAAAAGCAAAATTGACCGAAAGCAAAGGGCGCAACGAGCGCGTTAATGTTTCTTCTTCCGCCTACGAGCTGGCCAGGGAAAGTTTCCGGTTCGAAGAAGGTGAGCCTGAATATCACCTGGTGGTGGACGACCTTGATGCCGATACCCTTGGCGATTACGAGATCACACCCATGGGACGGCGTATGGCGAGCAGTGTGCTTTTCGATCTTAAAGACAAAAAGGAAGTCCTGAGCAACATCACTGAATTGCTCAATTCAATTGAGCCACTCGCCAGTTACATCCCAGACCCCGTCCTCTCGATGCTTGTCGAAAGCGCAGCAGACCGTAAGATCCGTCCGGACTTCCCCACCCCCACTATCATGTTCGTGAATTTCATCGGTCTGCCCGAGTCAGCCGACCGTGCCCTGCCAGGCGAAGAACGCAAACTGGCTGTCAGTTTTTCAAAGGCATTCTCGCTCATCAATGCAGCAGTGGAAGCGCGTGGCGGCGTATTAAAGAAAGTGACGTATCATCTCTCCGGCTCAGACATCGTCATCTATTTCGGGGTGCCGAATGCGCACACGAACAATGAAATGCGGGCCGCCTCCGCAGCCGTCGCAATCCGCGAGGTTGTCGAAGGGATCAACGCCAAAGCACCCACAGTGGGCGGAATAAAACCCGAAGTGTACTGCCAGATCGGCATCAACATGGGCCCCGCCTTTGTGGCAGAAGTCGGCGATCCGCGCGGGCGGCGCGAGTTCAACGTGCTGGGAGATACGGTCAACACTGCGGCGCGCCTGATGAACCGTGCCCAGAAAAACCAGATCATCGTCTCTGAAGCGGTTAAGAACGCCATTGTAGAGAAGTATGAATGCACTTCGTTGGGCGAAATATCGCTCAAAGGCAAGAGCAAACCGATGAGTTTGTACGAATTGACGGGGAAAAAGCCGAAGGAAGATAAATAAACCAAAACTCACCCGGGGCTCTGATCCAGGGTGAGTTTTTCTTTTGGTGGAATCGCCGGTCAGCCAGACCCGGATGATTTACCCTTCAATTTATTATCCAGCGCAGACCATATCCCCGCCGCCAACTTGCTCCCTTCTTTTCGGCGCAGGTTGACTTTATAAATGGCTCTTTCCTTTTCACCAATGCGGATCAGCCAGAATTGTTCAGTCAGGTCTGCGAGGACGGAATCCAACTCTGCACGGGAGAGGCGGTCTTTATCCGGCATGGCATCCACAACTTCACACAACCGCGGATAGCTCGCACTCAGTTCGCGCAGCATCACACGCATGATCTTGCGCAGGGCGGGAGGCAGGCCCGCAAGGTCAAGTGGAGAGATACCGCCTTCCTTTTGCTTGTCCTTGATTTCCTTATCGAGCCTGTCGAAGAGTCCGGGCATGATGACCTCCCTCAATACAATTCAGGCATGCTGATTGGTTCTGGCTGCGGCTCACATTCGCCACACCAGATCACATTGGCGACCGCCAACCCCTTGGGGGTGTTGTTCGCGCCGACAAACATGGTGATGAAAGTGGACATGGTCGCGGCATGTTCCTTGCACACGAACCGTCCGCAGAATGCGCAAGATGCACGAGGTTCTTCTTCACAATGCCAGCATTTCATGGAGACGCTCTCTTTTTATTTTGCATTCAAGATGAACGGCACGACGTTTTTCAACGCTTTCGACCATTCGTGGTCGGGATAACACAACGAGAATAGATCCCTGCTGGCATTTTCAGCCATATCAAAGGAAAGCGGCAGGACGCTGGTGACGGGGGCGTCGAACTTCGACTCGATCTCGGCTTTGATTGCAGCAGGGTCGTGCTTGGGCAGAGCTTTATTCACCAGTAATAACAAATTGGGCACGTCCAAGCTTCGGGCAATATCCACTGTCACCGCCGTTCCTTGCAAGTCCTGGTTGTCGGGGCGCAGAATGATGATAAGCACATCGGAGGTTGCGATGGAAAGCAAAGTCTCCTCGTTCAAACCCGGGTGCGTATCAATGAAAAGATAATCGAGGTCGAATTCGCTGATGGCGGTCTGCAGCCCTTCATTCAAAACATTGAAGTCAATGCCTTCCTTGAGGATCTTGCTGATCTCACCACCCTTGATGCTGGATGGGAAAAGGAAGATATCCCTGCCTTTCAATTGGGCGCGCCCCATTCCTTCACCAGGGTGCTCCCCCACCGGAAAACCCACCTCACGAATGCTTGCTACACCATGCAAAAAATCATTGAGAGTCTTGCCCATCTTCTGCTCGTCCAAACCGAACAAGACGTGAATGCCGGGGGATTGAATATCCGTATCCACCACGCCAACGCGCTTCCCCGCCAGAGCAACCTGCGCTGCAAGGTTGGCAGTGGTGTTCGATTTACCCGTCCCCCCACGAAACGAATGAATGGATACGATCTTACCTTCGCTCATTATGCCTCCATGTATGCTCGATTACAAACCCTGGCGCTTCCGCCGAATGGTCTGTGCCTGTTCCTTCAGCCGGGCATAAAACTCAGTGCCGGTGATCTCTTCGAACTCCTTTTTGCGCCTCTCCTGGTCGATCTCGAAAGCGAGTTTCTCCACTTGTTGTTTCAAACCTTCTTCGCGTGCTTTGACCTTCCTAACCATCGAATAAAAAGCCGAAAGTAATTGCGCTGCTTTGTCATCGTCCGTACCGGGGCGGTTCGTGATCGGTTGGGTTTGTTCCAGGAACGAATAATCCCCTTCGGCGGTTTTCTGCGACCAGTCAATAACCTTTTCAATATATGTCGTCGAAAATCGCAAACGATGAGAAAATCCGCGCAAAATACCCAGGGAAACATCCAGCCGCTGATCGAGTAGATCAAAGAACGCGTCCTTGGTCATCTCCAAAGCTTCCACATCATCCAGCGCAACCGCGCCTGCGGAACGTGGACGTTCATCCACCAGGGCAAGTTCGCCTATCGTCTCACCGGGACCCGCCTTGTTGATGATGATCTCGTCGCCGCGCGCATCAGTGGTAACGATCTTCAAATGTCCTTCGAGGATAAGATAAAAAGAATCAGCAGGGTCCCCTTTGTGCATCATCACATCGCCGCTGGAGAATCTGCGCAGGGTGGTCTTCTCTGCCACCGCTGTAAGCGCATCGTCCGATAGCTGCCCGAAAAAATCCGCATTATGGATCTTTTCCAAAACATTGTCGATCATGATTTGGATTCTCCATTCGAAGGCGGTGACTCTCGCAGCCGTTCCGAAACCCGATCCCACAGCCCGCCTCCCTTTTGACCCGGGCCTGCCGCGGCGATGCGGGCATTAAGCAGGCTCCAAATTTGCATATCCGATCCTAGATAGACTTCGCGCACCATCATCATGCAGTATGCGCCGATCTGACCCCGCAGTTTGTTGATATCAAGAACCAGCCCCCCAATGACACCTTCGATCTCCTGCTTGCGCGCCTCGCTTGGTGCGGACTCGATCAATTTGCGTTTGATACCGATCTCCGCTTGTTTATAGATCAGGCTGCGCACGAGCGATGCCTTCTCCGCGCCGAAGCGGGCTTGGATGGGTTCCAGCACTTCGTTGACCGTTTCAATATTGCTGACCACACGTGTCTCTTCCTGAGTCACGCGATCTGCCATGCCCAATTTTTCAGCCACCCATTCCTTTTGCACCTGCAAGCCGCGTTTTATGATGAACCATATTAATGCAACGCCGATCACTCCGTAGGCGATCGCAAATACCAGAAAGGTCCCGGCATTGACCATCGTATTGAAGAAGGCATGGAATAGAATTGCAAAGATATACCCCCCCAGGATTACCAGCGCACTTCTACTATTTCTTTTTTCACCGCGTGAATATCCGAGTGCTGTGCCGATCAACCCGCTGCCAGTGGCATGGACAAGGTTCGTTGAAAACACGCGCGCCACAGCGATCGTCATGGCAAGGTTGGGTCTGCCTGTCACATATTCAACATTCTCGATCAACGCAAACCCGATTCCTGCGCCAAAACCGTACAGAGCGCCATCGACCACATAATTGAAATCTGCACGGGTGACAAAGTAGATCAGGACCAGCGATTTAAGGATCTCCTCGGCAAACGGGGCAACCCCGCGAACGATCTGAAGCCTTGTCGCCAGTCCTGCATCGGCGACCGAACGATTAACCCACACGGCAAGTAAATATGCGACCAATCCCCAGATCAGTGTCGCAACATTCCTGTTGAACTTCGCAGTCTTATGCAGGTCGAATTTCCTCAGAAGAAGCAGAAAAACGACCGGCCCGATCAAAGCGATGAGGATCGAGATCGCCAATACCATGCAGAAATCTTACCTTATCTGGATATGCCCTGCAAGGATGAGAA
>CAZYLM010000213.1:0-4954 GCA_964648645.1 uncultured Anaerolinea sp. | reverse complement strand
TGTGAGTTGCTTTGTTTCGGTCATTCAAACCTTCTTGTAGACCTGACAGGTTTTTTAAACCTGTCAGGTCTTGGTAATTACAAAGTGAGCAAACCTTCAGCGGGGTAATTGATCTCGGCAAGTAACGCCTTGATCTTCTCTTCTGAAGCGGGGTTGTCAAAGGTGATGGTCACTTTCTTGGTGGCTTCTTCCGCCTTCACAGACTGGACACCCTGCAATTCACCAACTTCCATTTCGATGGTGTGGGTGCAATGTCCGCAATGGATGGCAGGAACGTTATAGGTTACGGTAGTCATGGTCTATTTCTCCTTGATATTGGTTTTTTATTTGACAATTAACTCGCCCGTCATCCCGGCTTCGAGATGACCGGGAACGGAGCAAATAATTTTATAGGTGCCGGGTTGGGTGGGCGTGAATTTCAAAATGCTCGTCTCGCCGGGACCGGTGGCTGTGTGCAGATCGAACTCTGCATGTTGGGCAGACATATCATGACCGCTCATCGAGCCCTCGGTTGAAACATCTTCCACGGGGATGACCTCGATCGCAAAATCGTGTTCCACGGCCCCTGCATTTATCAGTGTGATCTCAACTGGTTGTCCTGCAGAAACTGAGATGCTGGCTGGTTCGAATGCGAATTCCTTCAGCGTTACAGTGACCTGGGTTGAAGATGATCCGCTTGCACAAGCGGAAAGGAAAACAGCCAACAATAAAATAGGTAAAACTTTTTTCAACAACATGGATCTCGACTCCTAAAGGGATTTAAACTTTTGTAGACATTTCAAATACTTCGGTAATTTCCTTCAATACACGTTCGCGTTCTTTTTTGTCGTTGCCTTGAATGGCAGTAATGACACAGGAATTTAAATGGTCTTCCAATATCTTTGAACTGACCTTATTCAAGGCAGCTTCCACAGCCTGTATCTGACGGATGATGTCAATGCAGTACTCATCCTGCTCCACCATGCGGATGACGCCACGCAAGTGACCTTCCACGGTCTTTAATCGTCTAAGTGTCGCTTCGTTTTCCATAGTTACCTCTAGTTTCCAGATACAGTTCGTTGAGTTTCTATTACCCCCCCCCCAGGGGGGTAGGGGTAAGCAAAATATACGCCATCCCCCGCCCTCTCGTCAAGTCGATAAATGTCATCGGATTGGGGTGACAAGCTTTTCTTGTATAATCTTTTAGATGAAAAATAACGCGCCTCATATCCCAACCTTATGCCTTCTTATGCTTCTCCTGGTTGCTTGCACACCGAAAGCGACCCCCGACCCTAACTTGCAAATTCAACAAGCAGTCGCTGCCACTGTTGCCGCTATCCCTACCCCCACACGCACGACCCCTCCCACGCCTTTTCCATCACCCACACCGTTTAGCCTGGCTGGCTTATTCTGCGAATACCAGTTCTGTATCGGTCATCCCATTGATGTTTCCTTCTTCGATGTAAGCGCTCAACAAAACCCCGCCTCACCTTCCACATACAGTCAGGGACTCCTCGCGGCTTTCAACGGGAATCTCTTCGTCCAGGTCATTTGGCAGATCGCCCCAGGCACATCTGATCCGAAGTTTCTGCTCGACACCTTGCTGGACGATGAAATCGACACACCTGCCAACACTATGGATATTTTTCTGATGCGCGACATGAATGTGATTTATGATAATATCACCAGCACTGCTTCTCCCGCATTGCCTTTCGGCGGTGCAGGCGCATGGACCTGCGGCGACCGGGTCTTTGCCTGGAAGGTATATTCTCCACAAGACGGCACATCCCGCGGCTTGTTCGACGAAGCCCTCGCCCGTTTCACCTGCGGGCAATAGTCTTTATCTGAAATTACCGTCCCGAAGGTTTGGATTACGAACCATCGTAAACTACAAAAGCCTTCAGGATGTTTCGTACAAGATGAGCCAAATAACCAAAGGAGAATCAAATGGACGAACATGATTTTAATTCCCTCAAATCACGCGTAGTTGAGCTGGAAGAACGCCTGGATTTTTTATACAAACATCTCGGCGTTCAATTTTCGAATCAACCCCCCTGGGCAGACCCACGCGTCATGGATGCAATCCGGCGCGGAAACAAGATCGAAGCCATCAAAATCTACCGCGAACTGACAAATACAGGTCTTGCAGAAGCCAAAGCTGTCATCGACCGTATCGAAGCGGGAGGATGAATAAAAAAAATCGCCTGCCAAAATTGAGCAGGCGATTTTAATCTCATTTGAAATTTTCCACTTCTTTTTTCATCACATCAACATCAAAGTCCTTCCCGTGCGCGGGGTAAACCCGTTTGATTCCCATCGGAAATATCTTTTTCCAACTCTCGACAACGATTCGGATATCATTCGCAAGGATAGGCAAACCTGGGGTCAGGCGCAGATACCAATCGTTCATTGCCATATCGCCAACGATGGCATCGCCTGAATCAAGAAGAATGCTGATATGCCCCATTGTGTGACCGGGTGTGTATACGACTTCGCCGGGAATGCCAAAAGCCTTCAGCGATATTCCTGAATCTGGGATAACCGTATCCACTTTCAGCGGGGGGAGATGCGGGTTAAGAAAAAATTTTGCAGCGCCTGACATTATCTTCCCATAAGCTGTCACCCCATTTGGAAAAGGCGGCTCACCCGTCTCGACCATGTATTTGTCTTTTTCATGGACGGCTATTTTTGCCCCTGTCATTTTTTGAATTTCAGACAGACAGGTAATGTGATCCCAATGCCCGTGGGTGAGCAGAATGAGTTCGATCTCTTTGGGGTTGATTTTTAAATCCTGCAGTTGCCTTTGAAACGCGGGGAAGCCACCCCATGCGCCACCATCGACTAGAATGGTCCGCTTGCCGCGTAAGAGGTAGCAATTGCAAATACCGACCGGGATGCGATGTAAGGTGAATGTCATTTTTCATAGCCATGCGGATGAGATTTGTGCCACTCCCATGCGCTGGAGAGGATCTCCTGCATGTTGGTGCGTTTGGGCTCCCAGCCCAATTCAGCTTTGATCTTTTCAGGCGATGCGACCAGACGGGCTGAGTCACCGTCACGCCGCGGCATTTCGACTGCTGGGATGGCATGACCGGTAACCCTCCTTGCCGTTTCGATCACTCCCTTCACAGAAAAACCGTTGCCACTCCCCACGTTGTAGATCATTTTGTCGCGCTTTTCCAATGCTTCAAGCGCAAGGATGTGAGCGGATACAAGGTCAGCGATATGTATGTAATCACGGATGCAGGTGCCATCCGGTGTTGGGTAATCCGTGCCATAGATCGTGGCAGATTGAGCCTGCCCCAAAGCGATTTGCAAGACTCGTGGGATCAAATGCGACTCGGGCTGGTGCGCTTCTCCCCGTCCCGGTAATGCGCCACAGGCGTTGAAGTATCGCAGCGCCGCAAAATGCAAGCCGTATATGGAACGATACCATTCGAGTGCCTGTTCGGTCATCAGTTTGGTGTGACCATAGACGTTGGTCGGACCCAGTAGCGACTCTTCGGTGAGCGGGTCTTCGCTCGATCGGTAGACTGCCGCGGTCGAGGAAAATACAAACCGCCTCACATCTGTCTTGATGGCGGTTTCCATCAAGGCGAGTGAGTTCGTAAAGTTGTTGCGAAAGAACCTCCCGGGGTCTTTCATACTCTCGCCAGCTTCAATGAACGCAGCGAAATGCATGACGGAGTCGTATTTGGTGGAAGTCAACGCTTCAGCCAGAGCATGGCTGTCATCGAGTGACGCATGGATGAATTTCGCTCCTGCTGGAACCGCTTCACGATGCCCGGTGACAAGCGAGTCATACACTGTAACTTGATGCCCCGCCTGGATCAACGCTTCGGCTGTGGCCGAGCCGATATATCCCGCCCCGCCTGTAACAAAGATATTCATTGATACTCCTGGTTTTGGTCCGAAAATTATAACTTACTGCCCATCCGTTTTTATTGCCCAACCCTGAGCGTACCAGTGCAAATAAGCCGGAACGTGCAAACCCCAATACACCTCTGAATGGTCTCCGGAAAGGAAATGGAATTCATGAGGGATCTGATGGAACGTAAGCATTCGTTCGAATTCTAGGATGCTTTTCAATTCCCGGTCGTTATCGCCTGCATCCACCCAAATGCGCGGGCGGAGGTCTTCGGGGATGGCAAGCACCCACTTCTCCACAACAAAACCATCGCCTGTGAATATGGCTGGGGAATGGAAGCCCAATGCGCCGAAAAGATTCGGATTCTTGAAACCCAACTCCGCTGTCCAACCGCCGCCACGAGAGAGCCCACCCAAGGCGCGATGCTCCCGGTTCGGAATAGTTCGATAAGTCACGTCGATATAGGGAATCAGGGCGCCGATCAACCGGTCTCCGAATCCGGGACCGTAATTCGAGTTCCAGTAACGGTCATCAGGAAATACAACAATGAAGGGAACGCCCGAGCCGCTGAAGAACATTTCATCCATGGCATTGGGAACTCCCAACCTTACCCATTGATCATCCAGGTAAGTTTGCCCATGAAGGAGGTACAACACGGGGTAGCGCTGATCCGCCAACTCGAAGTAGCAAGGCGGAAGGTAGATGAGGTATTCCTGCGGCGGGATGGTGGAATTGACAACACCCTGTTCAACTTTTCCGGGCTGGGTAAGACATGCCAGTGGAGTGGATGTAGGGGTCGGCGGAATCGGGCTGGGGGTGAAGGTAGCCGTCGTGGTCGGCGGGGGAACAGTATAGGTCGGGGTGGGAGAAACCTCGGGCAAGGAGGAACAGGCTGAAAGACCGATCAGAAGCGCAATAATAATGACCTTGAAAGTTGCTTGACGGGGATTCATTCTCCGCATTATACTCGGCAGGCTAATTTGATTTCGGGGCATTGGTGCAGTGTTGGAGACGGAGCTAGCGCGTGGCGCTGGTGTAAAATTAGAAAAGATTCAAAATATCGGGGCGTGGCGCAGTCCGGCTAGCGCGCTTGCTTTGGGAGCAAGA
>CAZYLM010000212.1:0-5029 GCA_964648645.1 uncultured Anaerolinea sp. | reverse complement strand
ATTCGCAAACCCACGCGGCGCAGCCACACGGACGTTGTACCCTGCTTCGATCAACCCTTTGCCAAGTGCGATGTAAGGGAGGACATCTCCGAGTGTGCCGCTGGTGAGGAGAGTAATAGTTTTTGGCATTCGTTGTTGTAGGGGCGAGGTCACCTCGCCCCTACGCGATTTTCTCAAACACCATCATCCGATACTCAACCACCTTCATATACAAACACTGCTGCAATGCCATGCTCCCCAGCATAGATGGAACAATGGCATGCTTGATCGGAAGTTTCTCACCGAGGAAGAGCAAGGCACTGGCGAGAAAATCGGGCAGGTTACGCAGACGGAGATGGGGCGTAAGTTCGTCGTTCTTTTTGAGTTGAAGTCCGTACTTGTTTGCGAAGTCAATCGTTTGCTTTACAGTACGCACACCAGGGACATACCAGCCTTCGATATAGGCGTCGAACCATTTTTGTTCACTTGAGTTGAAGGAACGCGCTGATTTGTAATCATCCACCAAAATGAGCTTGCCGCCCTTGCGCAGCAGACGCCCCGCTTCTTTGAAATACTTCTCAGGATCCACGGCGTGACAAACCGCCTCAACGGAATAGACGGCATCAAGTGAATCACTTGGCAGTGGTACCGAAGTGAAATCCCCTTCGGCGAAACGGATGGGCTCTTGCAAGCCGAGTTGACTTGCCGACTCTTGTGCCAGCCGTGCTTGCACGGGGCTAAGAGTTAATCCGAGAGCAGGCGATGGATTTTGCAAACGAGGATAAATATAGAACAGACTCGCTCCCACGCCGCAGCCAAGGTCCGCGATGCGGGCATTCGTTTGGGCAACAGATTCGATCTCCGCTTTGATAAGCGCATTGGAGGTGTTGAGCGCATCCTCAATGCTTTTAGTATTCTCCATCCACAAGGTGCGGTGGATGTTTTGCGCTTTTTTGTGTCCGCTAAATTTCAAAAAGAGGTTGGTGTTTTCATCATAATATGTGCGGACGGAGTCGGTGGTAATAGGCATGAGCAAATTATAATGTAGGGGCGACCCTTCACTGTTTATCGATCCGACAAATCATCATAATCATCATGGCGGGTCGCCCCTACGATCGAATTCAAGGAGAATCCATGTCACACACTGCTTTTGTCACCACCACTCGCGGATTGAATCGTGAGCTGCCGCCGATGCGTTTGTATGAAAAAGCCAAGAAACTTGGCATCTGGAACCCCTCGGACATTGATCTCGCAAAAGATAAACAAGATTGGGTGGGCTTTACGGATGAGGAGAAAGACTTGTGCCTACTGCTCCTGTCCATGTTCGTGGCGGGCGAGGAGGCGGTGACGCTTGATCTGCTTCCGCTGCTTCAAGCCATTGCGCAGGAGGGACGCATCGAAGAGGAAATGTTCCTCACCACATTCCTCTTTGAAGAAGCCAAGCATACTGATTTCTTCCGCCGCTTTATGGATGAAGTCGCATTCCCCTCTCCTTTAGGAGAGGGGTTAGGGGTGAGGTCCGACTTAAGTCGTTATCACGGTGATAACTACCGCCAACTATTCTATGAATCCCTGCCAGACGCACTGAACGCGCTTCGTTCCGACCCGTCACCTGCCAGCCAAATTCGGGCATCGGTTACCTATAACATGATCGTTGAAGGCGTGCTGGCAGAGACAGGGTATCAAGCCTTCTTTACCATGTTGGAACGCAATGACCTTTGCCCCGGCTTACGAAAAGGGATTTCATTGCTCAAACAAGATGAGTCGCGCCATATCGCCTACGGTGTGTACTTGCTTTCTCGTCTGATGGCAGAGCACCCCGATGAATGGGATAACCTTCAAATGCAAATGAACCTGCTGCTGCCTTCCGCTATCGGCGTGATCGGTGATGCTTTTGCACGTTACGAAGTTGTGCCATTCGGCTTGAAGGAAGAAGACTTTATCAATTATGCGATGAGTCAATTTAGCAAACGCTTTGAGCGGTTGGAAAAAGCGCGCGGCGCAAGTTTGGATGAGATCAATCGTGTTGCACGAGAAAACGAGGATTAATAGAATGTCTTTGACACCATGGAAAATACTTGATTCACACTACATCCACCCGCGATTTCGCATCGATAAGGTGGAACTTGTCAATGGCAAGGTCTTCGAGCCAGTGGTCTTTGAATTCCGTAATTGGGCGAATGTCGTTGCCCTGACGAAGAATAACGAAGTAGTGCTTGTAAGACAATATCGACACGGTGTTCAGGAGCTTTCGCTGGAATTTCCCGGCGGAATTGTGAATGACGAAGAGAATCCACTGGATGGAGCACGTCGAGAGTTGATGGAAGAGACGGGTTATTCTGTTGGAAACATCATGGAGGTGGGGCGCATTTACCCGAATCCCGCCATTCAACATAATACATTATTCTGTTATCTGGCTACGGATGCCGAGTTGACCGGTCTCCAGCATTTTGATGAAACCGAAGAACTCGAAGTCCACTTGGTACCATTCGATGATCTGGTCGAGATGGCACGGCGTGGGGAGTTCCGTCATGCCTTGCATGTGGCCGTCTTGTTTAAGACATTGGCACATTTGAGGCGGGTGTAGGTGTATTAACGGCGAACCACGGTCAGCAGTTATCCGTCAGCAGTTTGTCGTCAAAAAATAAATTAGATCTTGCAAAAGCCTCATTTGCCGCAGAGATCGCAGAGAGAATGAGGGTGTAAAGCCTTTCTTCAAAGGACTCTGTATGCTGTTCCTATACTGCAGTTTGCTCCGCGAAGACGTAGTGCTACAGCATGCAAAAGTTTAGAAAAATTTGGCGTAGGCGTTCATCCTTGAAGGGCCGAATCAACGCGACATCCCGAAAATGAGGCGCGATTTTTCATCTAAAAAATTGGTTGTGTAATTCCTTCATCGGGCGTAAAATTGGCGCGGTTGAAAAACATGTATACGACTGACGAAAGTGATTTAGGTTCTTCTGATAGAGATCCGCTTAGTAGAGGCGGACGACACGTGTTTAAATCTTTAATTACCGTCACGTAGGTGCGCGGCGCGCCCTTGCGTGACGATTCCACGCGAGGAGGCAGCCATGCTGAACATCTACAAAACCAGTGAGGGCGGGCTGGAAACGCTCGACACCATTGCGAACGGCGCCTGGATCAATGTCGTTGACCCAACGCCCGAAGAGATGGAAAAATTGGTCAATTGGGGGATGGAGATGGACTATATCAATTATTCTTTGGACCAGGATGAAATGGCACGTATGGAACGCGACGAAGATTACACCTTCATCCTGCTTCGCATTCCCATTTATCAGCCCGATAGCGATATTCCCTACAATACCGTCCCGCTTGGCATCATGATCCTGGGCAACAAGATCATTACTGTCTGCCGCTATGACAGCGATATCTTCAAGCCGCTCACGAACGGAAAACACCGCTATATGAAGACCGGCAAACGCTACCGCCTGACGTTATATATCTTTCTCGAAACGGCGGTCCGCTATTTGAACCTGCTGCGCGAGATCAACCGCGCTACCGAGGCGGTGGAAGACCGCCTGCAAAAATCCACCCAGAACCGTGAAGTGCTGGAGCTGCTCAAGTATCAAAAGAGTCTTACCTACTTTGCCACCGCCCTGCGTTCCAATGAAGTGATGATGGAGCGTGTACAAAAGACGCAGCTTTTTAATTACTATGAGGAAGACCAGGACCTCCTTGAAGATGTGCTGACCGAAAATCAGCAAGCCATTCAAATGACCAGCATTGCCACTGAAATCCTCTCCGGTATGATGGATGCTTTTGCCTCCATTATTTCGAATAACCTGAATGTGGTCATGAAGGCGCTGGCTGCATTGACCATCATCCTCAACATGCCGACCATCGTTGCATCTTTCTACGGCATGAATGTGGCACTTCCGGGTGAAGGGCATCCTTTGGCATTTTTGACGGTGATCGGATTATCCTTGGCGCTCACTGCGTTGGCAACTTACATCTTTTACAAGCGGAACTGGTTCTAATGAACGTCGAATTGATCCTTGATGCCAAAGCCACGTTGGGTGAAGGTCCCGCCTGGGATGAGAAAACGCAGACGTTGTACTGGGTGGACATCCTTAAAAACCGGATCTACGCCGGGTCGGAGTTGCTTGCTGAATTGGATGAACCCATCGGTTGTCTTGCCCCCTGCAAAAATGGACATCTCATCCTTGCCCTGAGCGGAGACGAAGGGCGCGCCTCCATCGTGGACTTTGATCCGGGCACCTCGCAGCAGACTTTGCTTGCCGCTTTGAGCGAGCCAGCCACCACCCGCGTCAATGACGGCAAATGCGACCCTGCCGGTCGCTTCATTGCCGGGACCATGGATGTGAACGAAAAGGATCCAACCGGGTCAGTTTATACATTTGACGGAATATCCACACGAGTATTATTTCGTGATGTGACAATATCCAATGGGCTGGCGTGGAGCCCGGATTACAGGACTTTCTACTACATTGATACACCCACATGCGAGGTCCGCGCATACGACTATGATGTAAAGACTGGTGAGATCGCGAATCGACGCACCGCCTTCACGGTTCCAAAGTCCCTCGGTTGGGCAGATGGAATGACATCGGATATCCAAGGTAACTTGTGGATCGCCATGTGGGGCGGGTCGCAGATCACTCGTTGGGATCCGAAGACGAGTCAACTATTGGAGCAGATTCCTGTGCCCGTCTTGCAGCCTTCCTGCCCTGTGTTTGGCGGAAGGGACCGCAACGAGCTTTACATCACCACTGCCAGGGAGAGAATGAGCGATGCTGACTTGCAAAAATACCCGCTCTCCGGCGGGTTATTCAAGGCAGTGACGAAATATGAGGGAATGCCGACGTTTGAATTTGGATAAATCGTAGGGGCGGGAAAACCCCGCCCTTTTAGATTAATGGAACACATGGGGCGGGATGACCCCGCCCCTACAGATTTATTTCCACAATTGATTTGTCAAATCAATAACGTCTTTCTGCTGTTCCCCGCTTAACTCCACGAACGGTGAATTCTCCACCACAGTATCGCGGTTTTCCACGATCAGCACACG
>CAZYLM010000211.1:0-5036 GCA_964648645.1 uncultured Anaerolinea sp. | reverse complement strand
GTGGCGAGACCATCGTAGGTGGAGTTGAGCGGGTTGGCAATGTCCACGACGACTTTTCCAGCGAGTTTATTGCCGAGCTGCTTGGCAATTTCAATGTTGGTGCCGTACCAAACGGCGAGCACAACTACGTCACCGAGCGGGGTATCGAGTGTGCCGACTTCGGCTTTCAGATCCGCGGCGGCTTTCTGCGCGGTTTCGGGGTTGGCATCCAAAAAGGTCACCTTGTGTCCACCTGCGATGGCGCGAGTTGCGATCCCGCGTCCCATATTACCTGCACCAATGATTGTGATGTTCATCTTGACTCTCCTTGAGTTGTTTGATAATATACATTTGTTGTTTACACAACAGATGTTGCCTAATTTACCAACCCGGCATTTGAAAGTCAACCAACAAAGATTTTCAAATGTTGACTAAGCAACAAAGGAGCGAAAGTGTTGTCCAATCCGAAAGAACTGGAAGAAAATCTCGACCCCCGCGTCAAACGGACCCGCAACCTGATTCTGTCATCTTTTGAGTCTCTCCTTGCTGAAAAAGGTTTCGAAACCATCTCCGTGCAGGATGTGACCGACAAAGCCCAGATCAACCGTGCCACGTTCTATGCTCATTTTCAAGATAAATATGCCTTGCTTGATGTTGCCATTCAGAAGATGTTCATGGCAGAGATCGAAAAACGGACATTGAACGTATGTAGTTATTCTCCCGATAACTTACGCAACTTGATTCTCGCTGTGGTGGAATTCATTTCGCACGTTCACACGGGCTGTGCGCAATCGCATCAACAATTTGAATCGCTTATTGAAGGGACGATCAAGAAGCAGATATTCGATCTGCTTTCGTATTGGCTGCGAAAATCAAAAGTCCCCACAGAGATTCCCGCCACCGTCGCCACTTGGGCGATCTATGGTTTGGCGTCTCACTACAGCCACATGAAAAAACGCCCCGCCCTCGAAAAATTCGTAGACGAAGCGTTTCCGCTCGTGGCGGTCAATTTGGAACAGTTTGCGTAAGTCACTCTAACTAGAAGAACAAAATTCTCTGTGGAACCATCCCTTTACTTCAGCATCAAATGCATCCATATTGGCAAAAACTTCGCAAGCCTGCCGACGGACTTTAGCATCTTTGATACTTGCCGCAATATCGTTCAACCTGTTCGTATCACCTTTCATTCCATACGCTTGTAGGAAAGGCATCCACTCGATCTGGTCGTTGGGGGCAAATCCTTGTTGCAGCGCCTCTTCGTCGAGGCGGATAACTTCATCCCAATCATTTATCTGCCTCGCAAGGCTTGCCTTTTCGTAAAAATAACACCATGTATGTTTAGGTTCTATCCCAAAAGGAATTTGTGGCGGCGTGTGAGGCGAATCCCCTGTCAGGATATGTTCGGCTTCTGAAAAAGAACCGACATTCATCAACCTATTATCTTCGAACGAAGAGTATTCGGGTTGTACGCCCGTTATCACTTGCACACAAGAATCTCGAGTAGGCTGGCTGATAATCAGAATGTTGCGGTAATTTGGGTAAGTGCGGATACTGCGTCGATTGCTGAACTCTTGCCTCTCACGTGCAAGAATTTTATCTGTAGTATCGCCGCCTGCCAGTATCGCGTATAAGCCAGGCTGGGGATAATCGGCATGCATGGAAATGGGATAATAGATGAGGTTCGCTGGCCCCCATACAAAATAATCTTCTTCGACAACGACCCCATAATAATGTGCTAATAAGGTCGTGCCTTGTCCCAAGTGTGGGATTCGCCACGTGACCTGCCACCAAAATGTATTCATCCTTTCGGTCTCACGTGCATATACCTGCCCATTGGCATAATGAGTCAGCGAAGCGGAGACCAGAAATAGGGAGGCTACCATAGCACGTGAACGCGGGCCGGAGATGTAGCTCAAACCTGCCTGTATTATGATTGCCGCTCCGGAAGAAGCGATCAACGAATAGCGCGAAAAATTCTTGAAGTCCACGCTGCGTCCCACAACGATAACCGGGAGCAAACCGAAGACCAACAGCGATATTCCAAGAACGAATACTTCGCGCCTCCACCCAAACCCGTTACCGGATTCACCCTTTCCAAGATTTAATGTGCGCTGAAAGATGACCCATATAACCAAAGTCAGGGCGACAATTCCCGAAGCAAAAAGCCAATCGCGGCTGGTAAATTCCAAAGTCAGGCGTTGAAGCGGCGCATACCAGGCACGAACCAATATATCGAGAATATCGTCACCCAAAATTTGCAGCCATCGAAACCCATTCGCCAGCGGGTCAGAGAGCACATCTCCCAATTGCAAGTCCACATCTGTTGCGCCACGTTCGGCGTGAAAGATGAAGAGGCGCCAGTAAGCGAACGGAGCCATGGCGGCCAGGGAGTAAGCGCCCCACACAATGGATTTTTTGACCCGCACCCATGCTTCTGTTTCTTCCCGAAATGCCACCATAAAGATACAAGCAAGTTTGACGATTTCCATCCCGATAAAATATTCGACCAACCCAAGATAAAAAGTGGTAAGTAAGCAAAGAAGGATGAACCATGCTGCGCGGATCATTATGTCTTTTGCCCGATATGCCGCAATCAGGACGACCAGTGACAGCATCATCACAGCAAGGCTAACCATCTGGGACTGGTAATCGATGCCGTTGGGCTGGGAGAGGAAGCCGGGATAAAGTAAATAAAATAAACTAGCCTGTACTGACATGACTTTACGGCCGGGCCACAACGCCAACAGGAATTTGTAAAAGAGGATTGAACTCAAGAGACGGAACACCCATGCGCTCAAGTTGTAGTAGACGGGGTTATTTCCAAACAGGGTATAAGCCGGAGTCATGACTAGGGCGCGCACGGGACGATCCACAATAAAAATACCCTTGAACGCTTCCGCACCTTTTGCCCCAGCCGCATACATGAGATACCAATCATCTTTGAAATAACCGAGCCTTGGGAGGAAAACAAGATAAACGACGGCTGAGATTAACGCAAAGAATAGAACCAGCAGGGGAAGGTCGGAGCGGCAATTGCTTCTATCGGTTTGCATAAGGCAGATCTCAACCGTTCATGAACCAGTACGCACCATAGATGTTGATGGTGACACTAACGATCACCAACATGACGAAGTGCCATGGGAGCTTCCTTCCAACTGCTGCTGATAATAACAACATCAAAGGCGTGAGCACGTCAAGGATGTAACGATACCCGAATTGGTCCCTACCTGTGTTGTGATACATGACAAGCAAGAGGAAATTCAGGAAGACCGAAGTCCATGCGCCCCACACCCATATCCTCTTTTCATACCGGTGGAAAAGATAAACCAGCGCCGGGGTAGTGAGAAAGATGCTCATTCCCATGCTGGAGGGCAGTATAACCCACGGACCGTTCAGGTCGATTTTGGGCAGATATAGGAACATAACCTTTAAATTGAAAAGAATGTATTGCGGCGAGAATAAACCATAGGTTTGGGCGTTGTGGACGATGAGCGGATCGCCGGAAATGGTAACGTATCCGAAGTCAGAGAAATCTTTGAAGCGTGCATAATTATAGAGGAATAATCCAATAATTATGATACCAATCGGAAGTGAAGCTTGAAAGACCCAATTAACCATCCGTTTTATGTTGACTGCCCCGCTTTTCTCCTTCCAAATTTCGAGGGTGATGGCGAAGACAAAAGGCAGGGTCATTAACCCATTAGGACGTGTTCCAATGGCAAGCCCGACCCATAAACCAAGCAGGAATGGGCTCCATGAGTGCAGCGCACCTAAAACTGCCAGTGCAAGAAAAGCAATGGTGAGTATTTGGCTGACGAACCAAAACCGTCCGCTTATGCCCACCCATAAGTGGGGTGTACCAAATATTGCAAGCGCGACCAGCCATAGGGTGCCGGAAGTCGAAAGATTAAGCCATTGTTTTTGGATAAACTGTTCCAATACGAGGAATAAAAGAACAGCGTTGACTGCACTGAAAAAGATCGAGAAGTCCATCGTGCTGATATTTTCAGCGCTGAAGATATATGCGAGCGGCATCATTATGACTGCAGGCACGGGCGGGCTGGGCACATACCACCTGCCGTTATATTGAGTCAGGTCGTGTGTATTGGCTGGCGGGTTGAGAAGATACAGCCGCCCCTTGAGGAAGTCCCCTGCCAGAAGGTTCCAATATGAATAGCGGGTTTTATTGACCCAGCCGATCAGGGCGGCGAAGTGTTCGTAGGAAAAGAACGTGAATAGGAATATTCCCGTAATGAGCAGGATACGATCCTGCTTGCGAAGGAAATCCCCATGCTCCTGGTTTGTATACATTCCGCGAAGAAGAATGACCAAACATACACTTGATGAAAACAACCAGAGCAGGGGGAAGAGCATTCGCATACGAAACGGTTCAAGGAATCTCAACGAAACCGGAGCAGGGGGAATCAAAGACAATAAAACTACCCCTGCGAGAAGGCTCAAGGTAAAAAAAATAGTGTAAATAGGTGCAAAGCGAGGCATGATCAATGTGCGGCATCTGGATTCGAACTCGTCTCTGTGTCTGCCTGATAAAAGAATCGCTGCCCCGAAGTAGAATAGGATAGATAATAAAAATATTCCCGCAATGACCGACCTGATAAACGAAAGCCCCAGTATCAGCTGCGATTCGCTTTCGGAAGGTGATGTGACAAAAGATATAAGTAGAGCAAAACCATAAAGCGCAGAAACCCAGAGGATTATTGCGATTATGCGCCTCCGATTTCGCCTCAGAAGTTTACCCCATTCATTCATTGCATATCCCCATCAGGGTGGATGATTTTCCCTGAGGCGTTCGATTTATGAATGGACGCGATTAATCTTTGCACCTGCACCCCATCTTCTAGAGTGCAGGAAGACTGTGCTTTCCCCTTCACAACGTCCACGAAGTGCCTGGTCTGTTGCTGGAACATGACGTTGCGCTCCCACCCCGCCGGTAACGGATACACATCCCAATCTTTTTTCTCCGTCCGATAGATTCGCGCCGCGCCATCGGCGAGGTTCCATTTGATCGTCCCGTTCGTGCCGATGATGCGGAATTC
>CAZYLM010000210.1:0-5105 GCA_964648645.1 uncultured Anaerolinea sp. | reverse complement strand
AATTCATCGGCGCTCAACATACTTTTCAGGGTCTCGATCTCTTTTTCGTATTCCACATCCTCCAGTTTTGTCCTGGGCATGTCTATCGTTTTCCGGATGAGCTGTGCCGCAGCGATGAGACAAGTGGCTGTCTTCGGGTCTTCCTTGCGTGAAAGGATATATCCAATGCATTCCAGTTCGTGTGCCAATGCCGCGCGGTGACCAAGTTCCTTCCAGCCGGGAATGACTTCTTTGTAGATATCCAAAGCCTCATCGAGTTGACCAAACTCGCGCAGCACGTGCGCCGTTTCACTGCGGTTGGAGTAGACCATACGCTTATTCCCAACCCGGCGCGCGTATTCCGCGCCTTCGGCAAATTTTGTGATCGCCGTCTTCACATCTCCAAGTGCGGCGGCAAGACGCCCCTGCCCGAAAACCTGAAAAGCTGTTTCCCAACGATATGACCCCAACTCCCTGGAAAGTTGGATGGATTCATCCAGGTAAGCCTTGGCTTTTACGGCATCGCGGGTCGTGAAATAAATGATCTGAGAGCGTGATGATGCCACTAGTGCCAGTTCTTCTTTCAGTCCCTTTGCGCGTGCCAATGCATCTGCCGCATCAATAGCAGTTTGCGCGATCTCAAAATCTCTGAGAAAAGTCGAAGAGAGCGCCACGGTACAGTATGAAAAAACCAGGGCTCGATCTGCATTGGATCTTCGAGCCAGTTCTATCGCAACCTCTGCAGCAGCACGCCCTTCTCGATGCTGCCCCAGCAAGATCGAAGCCCAGCCCAACATCGAATAGATATTTGCGCGTTGAAACTCGAAACCTGCATGCCGCTCACTCATTTGCAGGAGTGCCCGGTACCAATAGATCGCCTCACTTATCAAGTCGCGGGTCGACCAGTACACGCCGATCTTCATTGCCAGATCAATGGCAGCCGCAATGTCGTTGTTAATGGACCATTCCAGGGCAGCGCGCAAATTGTCCCTTTCACCGTCCACGCGGTTGAGCCATTCAATTTCCAGACCGAACATTGTGGGTTTCGCCTGAGTGACAAAGCCCAACATAAATTCGAGATGCCGTCTGCGAGTGTCATTTGCCTCTCCAGCCTCTGCCAGTTTTTCCATGGCATATTGGCGGATGCTTTCAAGAAAGGAATAACGAGACACATTCTCGCGTTCATCGACATTGACCAGCGATTTATTGACCAGCCCTGCCAGACCATCCATCGCCTCAGCCTCCCCGACAACTGCCTCTGCAGCCTCGAACGTCCAGCCACCCGAAAAGACGGCAAGTCGGCGCAGGGCGCGCTGCTCGGTTTCGTTGAGGGTTTGATAGCTCCAATCGATCAGTGCCCGCAGAGTCTGCTGGCGCGGCAAGGCAGTGCGGCTTCCGCCTGTGAGCAGTTTGAAGCGGTCATCGAGTCGCTCCGCGATCTGTTGCGGGGAAAATAATTTGACGCGCGCCGCGGCTAATTCAATCGCGAGGGGAATTCCGTCGAGGCGGGAACAGATCTGGGCAATGAAGGGGGCGTTGCTCTCCGTCGCTTGAAAACGTGAATCTGCTTTGGTGGCGCGTTCGATGAAGAGTCGAGTCGCTTCATCTTCTTTCAACGAGGGCACTCGATAAACCGCTTCTCCTTGGATGCCCAATGCCTCTCGGCTTGATGCGAGAATTTTCAAATCCGGGCATTCCTGCAGGAGTTGATCAGCTATTTGAGCGCAGGCTTCCACAAGGTGTTCGCAATTATCAAAAATGAGGAACATCTGTTTGCCGCGCAAATAATCTATCAGTACTGTAATGAGCGAAATGCCTTGCACTTCACGAAGATTGAATACCGATGCAATGGCAGAGGGAATATATGCCGGGTCTGTGATCGACGCAAGCTCGATGAACCAGACGCCGTGTTTGAAATGCGGCAGTTGCATCTCAGCGAGCTGCAACGAAAGGCGGGTCTTGCCCGTGCCGCCCGGTCCGATGAGGGTAAGTATGCGATCGTCCGTGATGAGGCAGATAAGATCGTCAAGTTGTTTTTCGCGCCCGATAAACGATGTAAGTTGAACGGGCAGATTGTTTGGTGCCTCAGCTAATGTTTTGATGGGCGGGAATTCATTGGGCAGCACAGTGTGATTGAGCTGAAAGATATGCTCGGGTCGAGTCAGGTCTTTGAGACGATGTTCGCCCATATCCTGTAACGTCACCTCCGCAGGCAATTGCTCACGGATAATCTCTGCTGTGGCATTCGAGAGCAGAATCTGCCCGCCATGTGCAGCGGACATTATTCGCGCTGCGCGATTAAGCGTGCCGCCATAATAATCGCCACCGCGCAATTCGGCTTCGCCAGTATGAATACCCATGCGGACTTTAAGAGCAAAAGACTGGACTGGAATGATGAGGGGTGAGTGAAGTTCACGCTGGATATGGATGGCTGCATTGATCGCATCCAGGGCGGTTTCAAATACTGCATGGATTCCATCGCCCGTGGTTTTGATGATATATCCGTGATGAGCTTCGGTCGTTGTTTTTAGAATCGAATCATGCTTCGCCAGCGCGGCTTTCATCTCTTCGGGATGCTGTTCCCAAAGTTTGGTCGACCCCTCAATATCTGTGAATAAAAACGTGACCGTTCCCGAGTGAAGCACCTTCATGAACACTCTCCAATATGAACCGGCTTATAAGGGCTTTAGGACAAATACGGAGTATTCTAATCCACATTTGAAAGTAAAATACCTTTGCGCAGTGCATTGGAGTGAAAAGGTTCCGTATGAAACGCATCTTCGAGATATTTAAGATCAACCCAGGCGAAGAACGCATATCCATGTTGTTGGTCGGGCTGATGCTCGTCACCTCGGCGGGCGGTGCGCTGGGCGGGAATGCCATCTCGGCCTTGTTCTTTAATCGCTTC
This sequence comes from uncultured Anaerolinea sp., assembly GCA_964648645.1. GTDB lineage: Bacteria > Chloroflexota > Anaerolineae > Anaerolineales > Villigracilaceae > Villigracilis. The sequence goes on along the minus strand of CAZYLM010000210.1, from coordinate 2,218 downwards.
GGAGTCGAACTTCTCCCGGTCATGTACATGATCCTCGGCGTACTGACCTTCATCACTTCGATGGCGATCACCATAGTGATGGGGCGTTTTTCAAAGAGGCGCCTGTTTCTTCTCCTGCCGGTTATCCTCGGGTTTGTCCTGCTTGTCGGGTGGGCAGTTTTATATCTGGGAATCAAATGGGTCTTCGCCCTGATGTGGCTGGGCATGAACGTCATCGGCAGCTTGCAGGGAGTGCTGACATGGGGGCTGGCGGGTGCGGCTTGCGATACACGCCAGGCAAAGCGTTTGTTTCCGTTGTTCAGTGCGGGTGGCATTTTAGGCTCTGTGCTTGGCGGTCTCCTGACTCAACCTTTGGCGGGCTGGCTCCATTCCGAGAGCCTCGTGTTGATCTGGGCTGGAACGTGCGCCGCCACTTTCTTTTTTAGCCGCCTGCTGATGAATGACATCGCGCCTGAAACCTCCTCCCATTCCGGCGCAAGCATGATCGTCGAAATGCAGCGCGGGTATAAATTCGTACGCCGGTCATCCATTATGCAATGGGTGTCTTACAGCGCCTTTTTATTTTCATTGTGCTATTTCTTCCTTGACCTGCAATTTTCGCGCGGTGTCAATGCGCGGTTCCCCAATGCAGACCAGCTCGCAGGGTTTCTCGGTCTGTTCCAAAGCATCAACACGATCGTTGCCCTTGTCGTTTCATTGTTCCTTGCCAATCGTTTGTTCGCCCGCTTCGGCATCATGCCCATGTTGCTGTTCTTCCCGGTCATCTATTTTCTTGGCTTTGGAGTACTTTCCTTTTTTGCGCCCTTCACTGTGCTGGTCTCTGTGCGCTTCATGCAAATGGTATGGATGCAGGGCATTGCCGGGACGGCATGGCAGACTCTATTCAATGTGGTGCCCCCCAGTCAGCGTGACCAGGTGCGGACCTTCATTGGCGGCGCACCCGAGCAGATCGGGGTCCTGGTCGCCGGGCTGCTTCTGTTCTTTGGCGACCAGGTGCTGAACTCGAAACAATTAAATATCGCGGCTCTTCTCACTGCGGCATTTTTGGTCTATGCCATTTGGCGTGCCAGCAAGGCGTATGGGCTTTCGCTGATGGAAGCGCTGCGTGAAGGACAACCGCAGATCTTCTTCAGCGAAGAACAGCCTTTCGGCGGGTTTCATACCGATGCTGCCGCGATCTCTGCCGTGATGCAAGGCGCAAGCAGCCCCGACCTTTCCATTCGGCGCGTGTCCATCGACATCCTCGGCCATCTTTCCATCCCGGAGGCACAGACTGGTTTGATGCAGGCATTGGAGGATACAGACTCTACAGTTCGGATCTCTGCCCTGCGCGGCTTGACTCGCGTCCGTGAGTCAGCCATTCTCCCAAGAGTATTCGCCTCCCTCGCCGACCCGGAGCCTGAGGTGCGCTTTCAAGCTTTGGGCATCCTACGGGAATTTGCCGACCAGACAGACCCTACTATCATTGAGCCCCTGCTCGCTGACGCGGACCTTTCCGTCCGTGCCCGGTCTGCCGCAATCCTTTTATCCATAGGGGAGCATGGCAAAGCGCAGGCGATATTACATGCCATGGCGAAGAGTGCTGAGCCGGAGTCACAAATTCAGGCGTTGACTAGCTTGGGTGAGTGCAGAGACCCTTCTGCCTTCGAACTTGCCGCGGACGCACTTAACGATCCCAGTCCGCTCGTTCGCAAGGCGGCTGCTTCAACTCTGGCTGCGCTTAACGATCACCGGGCATTGGACGTCTTGATCCGACATTTGGATGACACCAACGACTCGGTGCGCAAATCTCTTGCAGATGCTATTGTACTCAGCGGCGCTCAAGCCCTCACGCCGTTGATGGATGCGCTTTCCAAACCAGAGTACGAAGAGGGTGTCCTTACGACACTTGAATCATTAAACGCTGAAAAAGACGTTGACCGCCTGCGTGCATACGCAGATAAAAAGGCTCAAGCCGCCATCCGTTATTTCCGCATGGCAAAGGGGTTGACGAACGGGCAGGCACATCCTGCCGACGGCAGGCTGCATCTGCTGGTCGATTCTCTCGAACATCAGGCTGGGCGGGATGCCATCCTTGCCTTGCGTGCGGTTGGTTTGCTCAAAAACCGAAACGATATCCACGTAGCACTGGCGAACGTACAAAGCCACGACCCTGCCCAGAGAGCCAATGCCTTGGAAGTGCTGGAAGCCATCGGCGAAGCAAACACCGTCCGACCGT
>CAZYLM010000209.1:0-5109 GCA_964648645.1 uncultured Anaerolinea sp. | reverse complement strand
CTTCAATTGCGGCGCAGTGGCAAGCAGGTCGGCGACCGCGGGCGCAGCGGAAACAAGTTGCTCGAAATTATCAAGCACCAGTAAAAGTTTTTTATCACGCAGATAATCCTTGACGTTATCGAGCAGGGGGCGTCCGCCTTCCTTTACTTCCAGTTGTTGCGCGACGCGTGAGATAAATTGGTTCGCGTCGGTGTCATCGGCAAGCGGGACGAAGAACGCGCCGTTCGGGAAATGTTCGAGCGTCTCCTGCGCCACCTGCAAACTGAGGCGCGTCTTGCCTGTGCCGCCGGGTCCCATGAGCGTGATGAGACGCACATCGGGTTTGAGGATCATTTCTTTGAGCGCTGCAAGTTGTGCGGTGCGCCCAATGAACGGAGTCGGTTGCGCGGGAAGATTTTGTTTCGGTTTTTTTGTTGAAGCAGAAACAGCCTGGCTTTCATCGTAAAGCAATTCCACGCTGGTCGGCTGCGGCAGTTTGAACACAGCGGCATAGCGTTTGAGATTCGCGGCGGCGTAGATCAACCCTGCAAGTCTTTGCTCTTCTGGCTGACCCGCCTTGTGGCAATACGCCAACCCCGCGGCGACTCCTGCCAGCCAATATTGCCCCCACAGGTCATCATGCAAACTGGGATGATTCACCTGCACCCAATCGGAAAACGCGCCTCGTGCGGACCCGATCACGGCACTGACACCCGAGACTTCGATCGCCACCTTATGCGGATCAGGGACATCTGCCACGGCGAGCAGGCTGAGAAAATCAACGCACTTCGCGAACGACACCTGCGACATCGCCAGCATGAGATACGACATTTCGAGATAACGCTGGTCGTACAACAACGGCACGTTCTCTTTGAACAGCGCAAAGTCGATCAGGTAATACCCCGCGAGAGTCTCTTTATCGTCGGCAAATTTGACCAGAATATTGTTGGTGTTCAGGTCGCCATGAATGGAGCCCGTGGCAACATCCATCACGCGGACTTTGCCCCACGGCTCGCCCTTACGCGCATACAACAGAGGATTGGGGAAGACATGTCCATTAATAAGGAAGCCCGCCGCATTGGCATTTGCCTTCTCTTGGACGAAACGCTCGATACTTCCGCCTTCGTCCAGCCGAAAGCCAAGCCACTTCTCCAACGTCTTTTGCGGATGGACAGCCTGCTCAAAGGTCAAGCCTTGATTCCACTCGCTCAACAAAATCCTGTTCGTCTCCACAAAAATGGCCTTGAGTTGGGTTTGTCTCTCAAAGTTCGATAACGGGCGATATTTTTGAAGCGATTCCCCCGCAATGCGATAGAAAATGGCAATGGCGCCTTCCTGCTCGACGCGCTCAAAGACCAGTTCGGCGATGTGCGCGCGGGCGAACTCGGGCGTTGCTTTCTCCATCACGGTACTGTGCCGCGTAACCTCGTCCGATTTGGCGTTCTTGCTTTTGCGGTCCAGTTTGAGGATGCAGTGTTCGACGCGCTTCGTCTCATTCCACGCTACGCTGACGAGATACACCACCGCACCCGACCAGCCTCCCACCAGTAATTGCAAGGGAGCAATGACAATGTTATTTTGCTCTTGTGCCAATCGAATGACGTGCTGATACTCTTCGGGCAGGGATCGGAAGTCGTTGGTAAGTTCAGGCATGGCTGATTCCATATTATTTATGATAAAGTTGGGACGATTTAAATATTTTACAACCTATCCACTGTATCAGTAAAGAATATGGTACAGAAAAGACTATGACCGTTGGAAACAGGCTATAGCACGAAGCGATAATGACCGAGAAATTCGACAAAGACCTCACTCTGCGTCGCGTGATATACAGAACACTGAAACGGTGAATTTTTTCACGGGCGGACACAAAGGTCCGCCCGTTTTCATTTCCAACGCGGTAAAATGGACCATGCTTCATCCCGGTGGAAAATTGGCGAAGGAAAAAAGATGCATAATTCCCCGAATCGGAATCAAAGTTTCGATCATGATCGCCTGGACCTCCTCGGCGGCGAGGACAGCATTGCGAAGATCTTCTATTGGTTCCTGGGGCTGATGCTGGCATCGTTGTTGGCGGGCATTTTCATCCTTTTGTCGAATAAAAATATCCTGGAGGCAATTTTTACCGGCGCGGCTGCCATTCCTGTCCTGCTTGCCATCTTTCTGGTTTATCGAAAAAAAGCGGAGGGGGCAGCGACTCTCCTGGCACTGGTCATGATCGTCCTGATGACCCTGCTGGCAACCCGGGGGCAGGGAATCCACAATATCACCATCCTGGCGTTGCCGCCGGTCCTGATCGTTGTCAGCCTGGTCACCCGCAAGCGGACCATGGCCCTGCTGACCTTATCCTGCATCGTCAGTGCAGCCTGGCTGGTATTTGGCGATGTCTACGGTCTCTATTCGCCCAATCCCACCACGCACAGCGTTCCCGGCGACTTTTTCTCGGTTTCTTTGGTGTTGATCACAACCGCGGCCATGGTCCGCTTGATCACCGACTCGTTGTACCGCAGTAACCAACAGTTGCAAAATGAACTCAAGGAGCGGGAACTGGCGGAACAGGCGCTGGCCCTTTCGGAGAAAAAATTCTCCGAGGTGTTCCATACCTCACCGGTGATGATGACGATCGAAGGGGACGATCACAAATTCATCGATGTCAATCAGGCATTCCTGGATGGGATTGGTTACAGGCGCGAGGAGGTGATCGGCAGTACCGCTTCGGATCTGCAGATATGGGCATCAGATGAGGATGTCGAAAGAGTGCGGAAGACGGTAGCGGAGGGGAATGGCGTGAAGAACCTCGAATTGCATTTCCGCCGCAGATCCGGTGAGGTCGGTGTGATCATCATGTCCAGCGACAGATTCGAGATCAACGGCGCCCCCTACGAATTGACGTCAGGCTTGGATATCACCGAACGGCGGCAGATGGAAGACACCTTGTTCGAGGAAAAGGAATTGGCCCAGGTGACTCTGCGCTCGATCGGGGATGCGGTCATCACCACGAACATCGACGCACAGATTGAATTTCTCAATCCCATCGCAGAGAATCTGACGGGATGGCGTATGGAGGATGCCATTGGCCGCGACCTGGTGGATGTCTTTCGCGTCATCAACGAGGACAGCCGAGAGCCCGTGGTCGACCCTGTGGCGCGCTGTCTCAAAGAGGGACGCGTCGTAGGGTTGGCCAATCATTCCATTTTGATCCGGCGCGATGGAAGTGAATTTTCCATCGATGATTCCGCCGCTCCGATCCGGAATCGGAAAGGGGAGATCATCGGTACCGTCCTGGTGTTCCACGACATCACCGAGGAGAGGCGACTGTCTCTGCAGGTGGCTCACGATGCCACGCACGACAGCCTGACCGGCCTGGTCAACCGCCGCGAATTCGAGCGGCGGCTGGAGTGGGCGTTGAAGAGCACGAAGGAGCGGGATTTGTCCCACGTGTTATGCTACCTGGACCTGGATCAGTTCAAGATCGTGAATGACACGGCTGGTCATGTGGCAGGGGACGAGTTGCTGAAGCAAGTCACCGTCCTGTTGAGCGGCCTGTTCCGCCAAACTGACACCTTTGCGCGCCTGGGAGGGGACGAATTTGGGTTATTGCTGGAGAATTGCCAGATCGAGCAGGCGCAGATCATCTGCAATAAGATCCTTGCCAAGACGAGGAACTTTTCCTTCATGTGGGATGGAAACAATTTCCAGGCTGGGGTCAGTATCGGCATTGTTCCGATCACCGCCGAGAAGGAGAGCGTCAATCAGTTGCTAAGCCAGGCGGATATTGCCTGCTATTCAGCCAAGGATCTCGGACGGAACCGTTATTACGTCTATCAAAGTGAGGATGTCGAGACGGCCAGGAGGCATAGCGATATCATTCAAGCCGCCCGCATGAGAGACGCTGTTCTCAATAACCAATTCATCCTCTACTGCCAGCCAATTGTGGAGCTGGCCTCCAATCGTTTGGAATTTGTGCATTACGAAGTTTTGCTCCGAATGCAAAATGAGGAAAACAGCCTGGTATTGCCCAACGCATTCATACCCTCCGCCGAACGCTACGGACTGATGCCAGCCATTGACCGATGGGTAATTCGTCATACGTTTTCCGCCTTGTCGAAAAAAGGGCTTCGGGACCTTCAAGTTACGATCAATCTTTCAGGGAATTCGTTGGACGACGAAAATCTCCTGGAGTATGTGCTCGAGCAAATGCAGGAATTTTCCATTCCGCCCGAACAAATATGCTTCGAGATCACGGAGACTGCCGCCATCCAGCACATTAACAAAGCGCGCGAATTCATCCAGGGTTTCAGGGAACGTGGAGGCAAGATCGCGTTGGATGATTTTGGGAGCGGTTTCTCCTCGTTCCGTTATCTTAAGACACTGACAGTGGACTATTTGAAGATCGACGGGGCGTTTGTCAGCGAAATGTTACTCAACCCGGGCGATCAAGCCATGGTGGAGGCGATCACGCAGGTGGCACACACGCTGGGAATCTACGTCATTGCCGAACATGCTACCGACATGGAGACCGTCAACCGCCTGCGCGAACTCGGCGTGGAGGGCGCTCAGGGCTTTGGCATTGGCTTCCCGATCCCCGTGGATGAAGCCTGGCAGACCAATCGTTAGAATAATTCACCTCTCTCTTCGCAACAAACCATAGCTGGGACCTGATCGGCGCGCATTTTTCCCCTTTCCTTTTCAAAAATTGAAGTTTACCGCCAAACGCAGTAAACTATCCATAATCGTAATGCTCAAATTCACTGTAATTACCATAATCCTGAGCACCGTCATGGCTATTAATGTAATGGCGATGGTTATCAGTTGGTACAGGGCAAAAACCAAGTTCGGATTTTACTTTGCGATTGGAATAACCTGTAACGCCTTATGGACGCTGGCGTAAGCACTGGATTACGCGGCGGTCCCCATCCCGTTGAAGGTCTTCTTTGCAAAGTGGGAATATCTCTTCTACAACACCGTGAATGCCTTCTTCTTGTTGTTCGTCCTGTCCTGCGCGGGATATGTCGAGCTGGCGAACAGCAAACTGTTACGCGCCGCCTTGTAGATTAGTTGTGGCTCGAATATCCTGCCCGCCCTCGAAGAAGCCCTCACCGAATTCGCAGGCGTCGCCCTCGTCGTCAG
>CAZYLM010000208.1:0-5112 GCA_964648645.1 uncultured Anaerolinea sp. | reverse complement strand
TTGACGTTCTTCGACTCGGCGAGGAACGGCACTCGGGCAATGGCTTTATCGATGGCAAGCGTATTCATTGGGTATGGATTCCTTCCTTTGGTATGAAAGTTTTTGATGACCATGGACGGATGGACCATCATCCGCCGTCTATCGCCCATGGTCACGATTTACGCTTTAATTCTTTCGTTCTTCGAGTCCCACAACACATTTGCGGTGACTTCTGCACCGACCTGCTCGCCGAAGCATTCGATCTCGAATTTGTTGCCAGGTTTGGAATATTCCATTGGCAGGTACGCGTACGCAATGGATTTCGCAACCGAGTAGCCAAATCCGCCAGAGGCGACCCAGCCGACGATCTTTCCGTCAATGCGAATCGGTTCCTTGCCCATCACGATGGTGCGGTCGTCGGCAAGTGTCATCGTACAGAGTTTGGATTTGATGCCTTCCGCTTTCTGTTTGACCAAGGCTTCTTTGCCCATGAAGTTTTCTTTATCAAGTTTCACGGCAAAGCCAAGACCCGCTTCGTAAGGGGTGTAGTCCGGTGAAATCTCGCCGCTCCAATAGCGGTAGGCTTTTTCGAGGCGCAGTGAGTCGATCGCTTTGTATCCGCCTGCCACCATGCCTTCAGGTTGACCGGCTTCCCAAAGCGTATCCCACAGGCGCAGGCCGTATTCCATCGGGCAGTAGAATTCCCAGCCAAGTTCACCGACATAGGTCACGCGTGAAGCGAGGACAGGCACATCGCCGACGTTGATGCGCTTCGAGGTCATGTAGGGGAAGCCTGCGTTGGAAACGTCTTCGGTGGCGACTTTCTCAAGGATTGTTCGAGCCTTGGGACCCCACATACCGATACAGGCGTAGTTCGAACCGACATCTTCGATGGTCACACTGCCATCTTCGGGCATCTGAAGCGAGAGCCAGGACATGTCGTGCTGGCCGAAGGCAGTTCCGGTCACAATGAAGAAGCGATCCTCTGCGAGGCGGGTAACGGTGAAGTCGCATTCGATACCGCCGCGTTTGTTGAGCGCCTGGGTGTAAACGAGGTTGCCAATGGGTACATCGATCTGATTAGCACAGACGTAATTGAGGAACTTCAACGCACCCGGTCCGCGGACTTCGAATTTGTTGAACGAGGTTTCATCGAAGAGACCGGCATTTTCGCGGGTCATCAGGTGTTCGTGGCCGATGGCGCGACTCCAGTTGTGGCGCATCCATCCGCGCGGCTCATGGCCATGGGTGGCTTTTTCTTCATAGCGCGTGAACCAGTTCGGACGCTCCCAACCCATTTTTTCACCGAACGAACAACCGAGGTCCCGCAGGCGGAAGTAAGTCGGGGAGACGCGTACGTTACGCTTGGAAAGTCTTTCTTCAGCGGGGTAGTGGATATCATAATATTGGGTGTAGGTTTCGAATGTTCGCGCGCGCGCATACTCGAGGCTGTTGTAGTTCGGACCAAATCGGCGCACGTCAAGACGCCAGACATCCCATTCCGGCGACCCGTCGATGATCCATTCCGCCATTACCTTGCCGATACCACCTGCGCCTGCAAGACCATGTGCACAGAATGCACATGCCACCCAGAAGCCTTTGACGGTGGTGGGACCGAGCAGGAATTCGCCATCCGGCGTGAAGCCTTCAGGTCCGTTGAGCAGAAGTTTCACTTCGGCATTTTCCACCGCGGGTACGCGTCGAATCGAATTCTCCATCAATGGAGTAAATCGTTCCCAATCGGGTTCGAGTAATTTAAATTTGAAATCGCGCGGGATGCCGTTCATACCGAAGGTGGCAGGCTGGCGTTCGTAACCGCCGGTCACGAGTCCGCCCACTTCTTCGCGCCAGTAAACCAAAAGGTCGGGGTCACGCAGATTGGGAAATGTATTGGTTACACCTTCCATCGGTTTGGTCATGATGTAAAGGTGAGCCATTGGGATGACGGGCAGGTTCAGACCGACCAATTTGCCAATCTCGCGTCCCCACATGCCGGCAGCGTTGACCACGATCTCAGTCTTTATCGCACCTTTGTCTGTCACCACTTCACTGACACGTCCGTTCTTGATGTTGATCTTCTCGACGTTCGTATTGGTGAATATCTTGGCGCCGCGGTTCTTTGCACCAATGGCGAGGGCATTCGTAAGACCGGTTGGATCAATGGAGCCATCATTAGGAGTGTACGCCGCGCCAACAACGCCTGTAATATCCATGAGGGGGAACATTTTCTGGGCTTCTTTGGGCGAGATCAACTCCATCGGCACACCGAAGGAACGGGCGAGACCTACGAGGCGCTTGGTCTCCTCCATGCGCTCATGGGATGAAGCGAGGCGAATCCCGCCGACTTCTCGCCATGACGTATCCTGCCCGGTTTCGGCTTTCAAGCTGCGATACAGATCGGTGCTGTAGTGCATCATGCGGGTCAGGTTTGCATCCGAGCGCATCTGTCCGACGAGCCCGGCCGAGTGCCAGGTGGAACCGGATGTCAATTCGTGACGTTCAAGGACGACAACGTCCTTCCAACCTAGTTTGGTGAGATGATAGGCGATGCTTGCTCCACCCACGCCGCCGCCAATGACGACTACTTGGGCTTGTGTTGGGAATTCAGACATGTGAGTCTCCTGTATAGAAGAGACCTGACAGGTCTTCAAGACCTGTCAGGTCGAAAATTTTATTTCTGCCAAACAGAGTCGGGCCTTGCCATCTCTGACACGATATCGAATGTGGAAATCGCGCCAAGGGGGAAGGCGTCGGGGTCGTTTTTGTCCACAACGACGAGGCGGTGATAATGATTCTGGATCAGCATGTCCGCGGCTTCGCGCAGACTTGCATGAATGTCGATCGTAAGGGCTGGGTGCATCACATCGCGCACTATCTTTTCTTCCGCGCCGCCATCGCGCACGAGTTGCAGCAGGTCATGTCCGCTTACAACGCCCAGCACCTTTCCTTTTGCGTCAACGACCAAGACCGAACGCCATCCAGAGGAAGTCATCGCGCGCGCTGCCGAAAGGACTGGCGTCTTGCCTCGACAGACGAGGATCGCATCTGACATGACATCACCGACAGTTCCGCGTTTTGACTTGAGCTGTTCGGCAAGGCTGGCGACGAAATCCGACAGGGAGATTGTGCCAACGGGTTTGCCTGCTTGCATAACTAAAAACCGCCCAACACTTTTCTGTATAAAAAGGTCGGCGGCTTCGGTCAGTAGAGTTGTAGACTCAATGATGTTGACCGGTTTGGTCATGAGGTCTGAGGCGGTCAGCTTCCTCATTGTATTCAGGCTTTCCGGGTCTGATGACAGCCATTCGCCCGCCATTAGATCGAAATCGGAGATCACTCCGGTAACGCGTCCATCACGATCTGTGACGAACAAGGCGTGGACTTGATGCTGGTCTAAAAGGGTTGCCACCTGTCCGATCGATGCATCAGGCTTGCAGGTGAGCACTCCAGGGTGCATTAAATCCTTTACAAGTTTCGCCATGGGGTCTCCATAAAACAGAAACCCGACAGGTTTTCAGAAGAACATGGATCTATTAGTGATCGATGGAGTGTAGTGAAACCTGTCAGGTTGATTGAATAGACTCATTATAATGAAAAAATCAAAAACTTGCAAATTCCTTCAGATTCTTATATAATCCGTCAGATGGGTAAACCCCTCATCCCAGCCCAGCGCAGAGAAAAAATTCAGGACTTTTTGTCAGTACATCAGATCGCCCGCACCGCCGATCTTATGGACTTGCTCGAAGCATCCGAAGCCACTGTCCGCCGCGACCTGGAATGGCTGGAACAAAAGGGCATACTTGAACGTACCCACGGGGGCGCTATCCTGAATCAACGGGTGCTGTTGGAGCAGGAATACCAGCAGCGTGCACAGCAGAACCCGGAGGAAAAGAAGCGTATTGGTGAACTCGCCGCCTCATTGATCGAGGACGGCGATATTGTTTTTATCAATAGCGGCACGACTTCCACCGAGGTGCTGAAGCATGTCCGTCGCGATTCGCATATAACCGTATTCACAAATAATGTGAATGCCGCGATAGAACTTGGCGACCCGGGTTTTCATTACTATCTGACCGGAGGCGAATTCCAAAGCCGGTCCAACTCTCTCGCGGGGCGCTTCGCCCTGGACAATTTGAATCTGGTCTTTGCCAATAAATTGATCCTTGGTGTTGACGGAATCTCCTTAAAGCACGGTTGCACCGTGCCGACGAACGACGAAGCCGAAGTTGTCCGCAAGATGATCGAACGCACGAAAGGTCAGATCGTTGTGGCTGCTGATCATAGCAAGTGGGGGGCTGTTTCGAATTTCCATGTTGCCAACATTGACGAAGTGGATAAACTCGTGACAGATGCAGGGTTTGATCGATCTGCCAGAAAAGAACTGGCAACACATTCAATCGAAATACTCTCATAACACGGAGAAGCCATGAAAACACATGCAGAGATCGTAGTGATCGGTGGGGGGATCTTTGGATCGCAGGCGGCATACCACCTGGCGAAGAACGGACGGAAAGACGTTGTCATCATCGAAAAAGGCGAGATCGCCAGCGGCGAGTCGTCTCATGCGGCGGGTCTTGTGACGCAATTTGCCACATCCCAAGCCATGCTGCGATTCCGCATGTATAGCGTGGAATTGTATAAGGAGTTGGGACTGTTCAGCACAGTTGGCAGTCTGCGTGTGGCGTCGAGTAGGGAACAGCTGCTTGAAATGGAAAGAAGTGTCAGCCGTGCAAAAGCCCTCGGGTTGGACTGTGAGGTCATCGGCCCGGATGAGGCGGCGAAACACATGCCGCAGATTTCAAAGAAGGAATTATATGGGGGCATTTATCTTCCTGGTGATGGTCAACTTGATCCTTACACAACAACGACCTCGATGGCAAATTTCGCCAAGGGGTTGGGTGTGGAGGTTTATACCAATACACGTGTGACCGGGATAAAAATTTCAGCGAAGGGAGAAGTCGAGGCTGTTGTTACAGACAAGGGCACGATCCGATGCGAGATCGTTATCAACGCAGCAGGATTATGGGCACCGCGCATTGCCGCGATGGCTGGACTCAACATCCCAACGACTCCGGTCGATCATCAACACATCGCGCTTCATGCGGTACCCGGACATGAATTCCCTGCCGAAAC
>CAZYLM010000207.1:0-5118 GCA_964648645.1 uncultured Anaerolinea sp. | reverse complement strand
GCGAGTACGGTTGTTCGTTTGGCGAAACTCCGGTTGCTTGCGAGTTGCGAGTCCATCGACCGTCCTTTGTCATCATTCAGATCGGTTCGCATTTTGAGTCGCGCAACACGGAATATTTACGCCGCATCATCATGCAGTTGATCGATAATGGCGTTGTGCCCATCCTCGCCACCAAGGCCGACAATCGCGAGCTCGACCATCGTATCAACCGCGATATGGCGCTGCTCGCCGCTGAATTCGATCTGCCTTTGTGGAATTTCTGGGCGGCATTATCCGGCCTGCCCGACCGTGGACTCTACGTGATGAAAGGGCGTGAACTCCAGGGTGCGATCTATCTCAACGACGAAGCGAAGGAAATTCACCGTCGCACCGGCTTGGAGGCATTGGATATTGTCTGGCGCATGGCAACGGGAAAATAAAAAGTAAAGGCGGCCGTATGTGCCCCGAATGGGTAGATGGTCGCCCTTGTTTCTTTAAATGCTGCAAATTTATGTTGCGGCTAAATTGCCGCCGGAGTGCCTTCCAAATGTTCTACTCAACACGAAAAAAATCAGCATCTCGGCCATTGCAATGAGAAGGGGCATGTCTGAGGTGATACTCAAGCTCGTAGAAAGGCAGGGTATACCTTTTGCGGATGTCAGCCATTCAGCGGTGGCGTGAATGTCAGGAATGGATATGGAAGTGGAGCCAATATAAGGGAGGAAAACCAGCAAATACACCTGGTCCAGTCCCCAGGCAATGAGCGGCATCGATGCTGCGATCAAAATAATTGATAATGGGCGAAACGGCCTGTTATGTTTCAGCAATTCGCCAAATCGCACGCTTCCAAAAACAAGTAATAGCTCCAACAAAAGATACGAACCCCAAAAATACAGCCCGGCCTCAAACAAAATGAATCGAAGCGCCAGGCCGGTGACGGAAAGCGTCAACAGACTGAACGGGATAATGTGATCCCGCAGGTAGTTTTCCAGGTCTTTGAACGAGATTCTAATTGTCATGGCAGCTTCTTTTCGAATGAGAGAAACCAGGTTTCTCCAGGAGTGTGCCGCTCGCATTGGAGTGGAATGGCTGTCATTATCAAGATTTGCTCTGCTTAATTCAACTGTGGATTCCCCGGGGTGCTGCGTTTCGCTGCCTGTGGTTTTCCCCAGCTGGAGGATCAACTCCACTCGTGAACCTACTTGCATCTTCGTGTAAATATTTTTCAAGTGAAATTCGACCGTCCGTTCAGAGACCCCCATCGCCAGCGCGATCTGCTTGTTGCTTTTTCCTTTTAATAAATGGTCAGTGACCTCTTTTTCACGTGGACTCAACATAAAAACTTTCAACCCTTTGGCAAGACTCAAAGCAAGCCTTCAACCTGACACCTTGAACCTGCACCCTTCAACCTTTAAGTGGCGGCGCATCTTTATCGTAAACGAACACCTGCACATCCATCCCATCGTTGTTCAACATGTCGATGGCGGGCTGGAAGGTCGCATCCTTGATCTTCTGCATGTCTCCCGCCGGAGCCAAAACGGTCAGCCGCGCTTCCTCATCGGACATCTTCGTGGCTTTCACATCCGCGCTGGCACAGGCCCCTTTGATGAGGTCTGTCATTTTCTTGATGGCATCGTCAATGGACATGGTCGGCTCCTTTGAGTTTTTTCGCGATTATACCAATCCGTGAAGCATACATCGCATCCGATCAACTGGCATTCAACTTTGCCACGGTCACGCCCTCGCCGCCTTCGGTGTGCCCGCCCTCTTCAAAAGACTTGACGTACGCGTGACCCTTCAACGACTCTCTTACCGCCTGGCGCAGTTTTCCGGTTCCCTTGCCGTGAATGATCCGCACCCAGGGCAAACCTGAAAGATAGGCTTGTTCCAAATAGCGTTCCATCTTATCGAGCGCATCCTCCGCCATCAAACCGCGCAAATCCACTTCCATGCCGGGGGAGGAGGTAATGGTTAACGAGGAGCGAGTTGACGAGGAAGCCTTGCTCATAACTCGTTTCTCATCGCTCTTTTCTGGATTTTCCTGCCCCGCTTTTCGAATCAACTCCGACATCTTCGCCCGCACACGGATCGTCCCGATCTGAACTTCAGCATCGGACTCGCCCAAAGCTGTCACCACGCCCTCAGCATTCAAGGTGCTGACTGTGACCTTCTCGCCCAAACGTAGTTGACCGCTGACCGCTGACTGTGGTCCACTGTCCACCGTCTGCCGTCGCTCGACCGGCTGCGTTACTTTTCCCTCGATCCCTTCGATCTTCTCTTCGAGCGATTTGATCGCCGCCAAGGGCTGCCCGGCTTTCTTCAACTGCGACTTCAATGAATCGATGTTGCGTTTCAAGACCGCTACTTCCAGTTCGCCTTCGGCGCGTGCTTTTGCAATGGTCTCACGCCGTTCGTCCTCGATCTTCTCCAAGCGTTTTGCCAGGTCCGCGTTTTGCGCTTCGAGTTTGGCGCGTTGCTTTTCCAACTTCTCGCGCTCGCGCGAAGTCCGGTTGCGCTCCTTGCGGATGTCATCCAGCAATTTATCGGCACGCAGATCGAGCGGATTGATCTCCGCCTTCGCCGACTCGATGATGGTTTGCGGCAGTCCCAGCTTTTGAGCGATGGCTAAGGCGTTGGACCTGCCCGGCAAGCCGATGGTCAGCTTGTAGGTGGGGCGCAGAGTCTTAATATCGAATTCCAGCGAAGCATTCACCACGCCTTCGGTCGAGTGCGCGAATGTCTTCAACTCGGGGTAATGTGTGGCAACGAGGGTCATGCAGCCCATCTCGAGCAGGTGCGTCAGGATCGCACGCGCAATGGCGGCGCCTTCCTGTGGGTCCGTGCCCGAGCCGAGTTCGTCGAAGATGACCAGCGAGCGGTTATCGATCTGTTTGAGGATGCGGATGATATTGGTGATGTGTCCGCTGAACGTTGAAAGCGATTGCTCGATGGATTGCTCATCGCCAATATCGGCATATACCGATTTGAAGAATGGCAGTTCCGAACCGCTTTGGGCGGGGATGTGCAGTCCGCTTTGCGCCATGAGCACCAGCAAGCCGACCGTCTTAAGTGAAACGGTCTTGCCGCCCGTGTTTGGTCCGGTGATGACGATGGCACGGGTCCCTTCGCGCGGGTCGACATCCACAGGCACGACGGTCTCGGGATCAAGCAGTGGGTGGCGGGCTTGGAGGAGCTTTAAGTTTGCAGGTTGCATGTTGAAAGTTGAAGCTTTTGAATCCTTGGACTTTGAACCTTCAACCTTCAACTCATGAATCACTGGTTCGCTCGCTCTCAACTCCTCTCCATACTTCGCCTTCGCAAACGCCAGATCGAGCACGGCGAGATTTTCGACTCCGTATTTCAACTCGCTGGCATGATCGCCAACGATCGAGGAAACCTCCGCGAGGATCCTGCGTTCTTCGTCCCGTTCGGCAAGCTGCAATTCGCGGATCTCGTTATTTGCTTCCACCACCGGCAGCGGCTCGACGAAAAGCGTTGCCCCACTCGAAGATTGGTCATGGACGACAGCTTTGATGCGCCCTTTGAACTCGGCGCGGAGAGGGATCACATACCGCCCATCCCGCTGGGTGATGATCGACTCTTGCAGCATCGATGCAGTGTGTGAATCCGTGATGTATTTTTGCAGGCGGCTCATCAGCCTGTCGTGGGCGATCTTCAACTTGCGTCGGATGTCTGCCAGTTTGACGGATGCCGAATCGAGGACCTCGCCCCGCTCGGAAAGCACACGAGAGATCGCGTCCACGATGCCATGAGTCTCGGGCAGTCCCTGGGCGATCAGGCACAGGCGCGGATATTCGCCTTCCTTCTTCTCGAAGGTCTTCTTCAACTCGCGGCAGGAGATCAGCGTGGACTTTACGTCCAGCAGGGCTTGCGGGTCGAGGACACCGCTGCGGGCGGCAAGGTCCGCTGCAGGGCGGATATCGTGCGCTGCGCCGATGCTGACGTCTTGAATGGAAAGCAGTCTGCGGGCTTCGGTCGTTTCGGCAATGCGGGCTTGGGCGAGGTCGAAAGAATCGGTCGGCTCGAGCGAGCGCGCCAATTCCATCGAAGCGGAAAAATCGCAGTAGCCTGCGAGCTTTTCGAGGATTTTGGGATATTCGAGTACATTGAGGGTCTTGCTGTCCATGATGGCGATTAAACCACAGTCGGCAACACTTGCGCAGTGCCTAACTTCCCCCTCTGGGAATCTACCGGGCTGCCCGCATCACGCGCACATGGACCGGTTCACGGATCCCTTTCAGCTCGAGGCTGCGTGCCTCCAGATTACCCGCATCGATGCCAGCCTTCTGCAGTGCCTTCTCGCTGACGATGATCTCCCCGGCGGCTGCCTTCGATGCCAGCCGGGCGGCGGTATTCACTTCGTCTCCGATGGCGGAAATTTCGACCAGACCATTTGCAGTGCCCATCCCACCAAAAAAAGCAACTCCCGCATGGACGCCAATGCCGACCTGGATATCCTGTTCCTCCATGGCATTCAACAAGGTTAGAGCCGTGGTTAAGGTCCGTTTTACATAATCGACACCCGCGAACCCCGCCCCCCAAAATGCCGCGACCGAATCGCCTGCCAGCTTTTCTACAAGCCCGTCTTCTTTATTGATGACGCGTGTCGCTTCGATATAAAAACGGTTGATCAATTTTTGGAATTCGCTGGGGCTCATTCTCTCAGACATTGCCGTGGAACCGCGCACATCTACGAACAGCATAGACATGTCCACTTCCGCGCCCCCGGGATTTTTGCGCGCAAATTCTTCGCATATATTGCAGAAGCTAGGGTTGAGGATCGACTGCCGCTTGCCGTATACGGTCCGGACAAAATGACCTCCCACTCCCTGAAATGGCGCATGACAGAATTTACAGCGAGGGTCGCTGGGGAGCCAATGCATGAATCGGGTAAATCGATTCTCCATGGCGGTGGCGCTGTTCATAAACCATTCACGCCACATCGCTTCAACATTGAACAGTCGATTGTCACTCATGTTGCCATCCGATCTTGGTAACAATAAAACTCCGGAGCCGATGGTTTGAATTTACCACAAAGGCATATGGAATTACAATGACACAGGATCGTTTTTTCAAGGAGACGAACATGAGATTATCCAACAAGACCGCCATTATCAC
>CAZYLM010000206.1:0-5120 GCA_964648645.1 uncultured Anaerolinea sp. | reverse complement strand
ATCGAAGAATTCCTCAAAGAGAAAGGCTACACCCACGAAGACCTCAAAAAACTGCCGGCTGAAGTCGTTGAGAAATTGATGAAGGAAGCCTCGCAATATGCCTCGCTCAAAATGGAGGAAGTGGAGGCGCGGGCGAAGTTTGTGAAGGAATTACACGACGACGCTTCGCCTCTGGAGAAAGTGTAAAGGGAAGAGCAAACCGTGACACCCAAATTTTACGTTTCACTCTTCACCAAGGAGTTTTCATGACCCAACGCATATCTATTGATCCTGTCACCCGCCTCGAAGGTCACGGCAAGATCGAGATCTTTCTGGACGATAAGGGAAATGTCGCCAATTCGTATTTTCAGATTCCCGAACTGCGCGGTTTCGAACGTTTTGTCGTTGGACGTCCCATCGAAGAGATGCCGTTGATTACGAATCGCATTTGCGGAGTCT
Organism: uncultured Anaerolinea sp.; assembly: GCA_964648645.1. Classification (GTDB taxonomy): domain Bacteria; phylum Chloroflexota; class Anaerolineae; order Anaerolineales; family Villigracilaceae; genus Villigracilis. Next base: position 4,682 of record CAZYLM010000206.1, on the reverse strand, counting down.
GCCCCGAGGCGCATCACATGGCGGCAGCCAAAGCAGCGGACATGGCATATCATGTTGACCCGCCGCGACCAGCGAAGCTATTACGAGAGTTGCTCTATTCAGCGTTTTATTGCACCGACCACACCACACATTTCTATGCCCTCGGTGGACCTGACTTCGTAATGGGACCCGATGCACCCGTGGCAGAACGAAACATCCTCGGTGTGATCCACAAGGTTGGGTTGGAAGTGGGCGGCAAGGTCATTCAGATGCGCAAGTATGGACATACGGTTGTCGAGATGATCGGTGGGCGCAAGGTGCATCCATGCACATCCATTCCCGGTGGCATGACGAAGGGCATCACGGAAGAGCAACGTAAAGAGATCGAAGACATGGGTCGTTGGGCAATGGATTTTGCCAAATTCAGCCTGAAACTTTTCAACGACATTGTGCTTGGGAACAAAGCCTACGTGGACCTCATCCTCGGCGATGTTTACACCCATCACACCTATTACATGGGCATGGTCGATGCCAATAACAAAACCAACTTCTATGATGGCAAGGTACGTGTGGTGGACCCGAACGGGAAAGAGTTATGCAAGTATGCTCCAAACGAATACATGAATCACATTGCAGAACATGTTGAACCATGGACTTACCTCAAATTCCCTTATCTCAAAAAGGTTGGCTGGAATGGATTTGAGGACGGTGAAAATTCCGGCGTTTACATGGCGACTCCGCTTTCAAGACTCAATGCGGCAGATGGCATGGCAACACCGCTTGCGCAGGAGCAATACGAAAAATTCTATGCAACACTCGGCGGCAAGCCCGTGCATCAACGTCTCGCCATTCATTGGGCGCGTCTGATCGAATTGCTCTACGCCGCCGAACGTTGGGTGGAACTGGTCACCGACCCGGAGATCACTTCACCGGGTGTGCATACCAAACCGACCCAGACCCCGACGGAGGGCGTTGGCATCGTCGAAGCGCCGCGCGGAACTCTCACGCATCATTACTGGACCGATGAATTGGGACGTGTGACCAAGGCGAATCTCATTGTGGGCACCACCAACAACTACGCGCCGATTCAGATGTCCACGAAGAAAGCGGCGGAGAATCTCATCAAGAATGGCGTGGTCAATGAAGGTCTGCTCAACATGGTAGAGATGGCGTTCCGCGCCTACGACCCATGCTTTGGGTGTGCGACTCATTCATTGCCGGGGCAAATGCCTTTGGAGATCACGGTTCGGGACGCGGACGGGAAACCGCTTGAGGTGTTGAAACAATTTTGTTGAGCAGTATCAGGACTCGGCTTGGAATGAACCGGAACCATATATCATGAAAACAATCGTTGTTGGGCTCGGTAATCCAATCCTTAGCGATGATGGGGTCGGGTGGAAGGTTGTCGAAGAAGTAAAACGGCAACTGCCCTCAACCCTCCTTGGGTCCCCCTCTCCCGAAAGCGCCCTTAAGCAAAACGGGAGAGGGGATGATGGCGGTATCGATATTGAATGTCTTTCCATTGGTGGAATTGGATTAATGGAGCATCTCATCGGGTATGACCGGGCGATCATTGTTGATGCCTTCATCGCTGAGAAGGAAGACCTCGGCTCGATCCTGATCCGGGAATTAAAAGACCTGCCAAATTATTCCGCCTTTCACATCACAAATGTACACGACACCTCCTTGCAGAATGCCATCGAACTCGGACGGCATATGGGTGCGCGCATGCCGGACGAAGTGCTGGTGATCGGAATCGCCATCCAGCGCATTTGCGAATTCGGCGAGGCCCTTTCACCCCAGGTGGAGGAGTGCGTCTCGCAGGCTGCGCATATCACATTGAATTTCCTAAAAGCAAATTAACAACACCGGTTTCTGAGCTGGAAATCAAGTTTCAAATTTCATGGTAAAAGTGGGGATATGAAATCTCTTCAAAGGCTCGATCTGGTTTGGAGTTTTCCATTATCTCTTCTGCTTGGGGCTGGCATTTCTGCCCTCCAACCGGGAAATTGGTTAACCGGCTTTCTTGTGTTTTCTTTTCTATTTCTTTTATCCTTTCTGCTTCTTTCCTCCACAACACGCTGGGCAGCACAAACCGGAAGTTTACCCTCCCAGAAACCTCTCTTATGGATGACCGCCCTTGCTTTTGTTTTGCGTTTTGCAGGTGGGGTGACCACTTATCTTGCCCTGCCGGTTTACGGTCACCCAGGGGATAAAGAACAAAGCGCGGGTTTCACATATACAGACGCCTATCATCGTGACTCGCAGGCTTGGGAACTTGCTTCATCCGACCGCCCGATCTTGGATGCCTTCAACAGTCGCTTTGCATCCGACCAGTATGGTGGCTTGCTGGCTTTCTGCGCTTTTATTTATCGTTATCTTTCGCCCGATGCTCATCGTATTTTGTTGCTTGTCTTGATATCCGCTTTGATAGGGGCATTGGGTGTCCCGTTTCTATGGAAAGCTGTCAATTTACAATGGGGCGAAAGAGTTGCGACGGCTTCAGGCTGGATATTTGCGCTCTATCCTGAAAGCGTTCTACTAGGCGGAGTATCAATGCGCGAGCCCTACCTGCTGGCGTTCAGCGCATTTTGTCTGTGGGGGTTCGTTTCCTGGGATCACAGCCGCGATAAAAAATCACTGACCTGGCTTACGCTTGGAATTTTGGGAATGCTGCTTATCTCACCATCCGTTGCATTGGTCACACTTGTCATTCTAGGCGGGTGGATGTATTTCTCCAGCGAGCGCGGGCGGTTCCCCTGGTGGGCGGCGGTACTTTTGGGGGTTGTCTTCGTCGCAGGGTTATTTCTGTTATCCGCCGCGTTGGACAGGCAAGGCAACGTCGGGGGTGGCGGTCCGTTGGGGGTGATTCAAAACTTCATCCGCGAGTCGTTGAAATGGAACGCCTATAAGATCGAAGAAGGCTCAGGCTGGGTGCAGAAATTGTTCGACGAAATGCCCGATTGGATGGAACTTCCCTTCGTGATGATCTACGGCTTGCTGCAGCCCGTTCTACCGGCAATCTTTATCGCGCCAACGACGATCATCTGGAAGATCATTGGTATTCTGCGCTCAGCGGGTTGGTATGCTTTACTCCCGGCGCTGATTCTCTCTTTCTGGGCAGAATCAAGCCCAGGCACGGGAATGAAGCGGAGTGCCGTTCTTTGGCTGAGTTTTATTGTTTGGGGGTGGATTCTGTTCACTGCCCTTCGTGGCGGCGGTGATCAATGGGACAATCCGCGTTACCGCTTGATCCTGTTTTTGTGGCAGGCAATCCTTGCTGGGCAGGTCTGGGTCTGGTGGCGGGAGTCGAGCAATGCGTGGGTCGGGCGGGTCTTTGGGATGGAGTTTGTTTTAATTATCGTCTTCGCCCAATGGTACCTGAACCGTTATTTGCATCTCGGTGGTCAACTGCCATTTGCGTGGATGGTCGGCTTGATTCTTGGCACATGGGCCTTGATCGCAGGGTGGGGCGTATGGCGCGACAGGCATCGGACTGGGGTATAATTCAGCGACTGAATTTTGAACCCAAGGAGAATCAATGCCTACAGCGCTTATTACAGGAATCACGGGTCAAGACGGCTCATACCTTGCTGAACTCCTGTTGTCGAAAGGATATAAAGTGGTTGGAATGGTGCGTCGTTCCAGCACAGTGAACTTCGAACGCATCGAACACCTGTTGGACGATATCACTGTTCTGCAGGGCGATCTGCAGGATCAAGGCTCGCTGCTCTCGATGCTCGAAGAATACAAACCTACCGAGGTCTACAACCTTGCGGCGCAGTCTTTCGTGCCGACCTCCTGGAACCAACCTGCGCTCACCGGTGATGTGACCGCGTTGGGGGTGACACGCATGTTGGAAGCCATCCGCTTCGTGAACCCGAAGATCCGTTTTTATCAGGCGTCATCGAGTGAAATGTTTGGCAAGGTATTGGAAGTTCCTCAGAGGGAAAGCACGCCATTCTACCCAAGAAGTCCCTATGGAGTGGCAAAGGTTTATGGGCACTGGATTACGGTCAACTACCGTGAGTCATTCGATATTTTTGCAACCTCGGGAATATTGTTCAATCATGAAAGCCCCCGCCGGGGATTGGAATTCGTGACTCGCAAAATAACCGATGCAGTCGCAAGGATCAAACTCGGCAAGTCAAATGAACTGCGACTTGGAAACCTGGATTCCCGGCGTGACTGGGGCTTCGCCGGCGATTACGTCCACGCCATGTGGCTGATGTTGCAACAGGATCATCCCGATAATTACGTAATCGGCATGGGCGAAACTCATTCGGTCAAGGAATTCTGCGAAATCGCCTTCTCACATGTCGGTCTCGATTACAAGGAATACGTTAAGGTGGATGAAAAATTCTACCGCCCCGCCGAGGTGGACCTGTTGATCTCCGACCCATCGAGGGCGCGCACACAACTGAACTGGGAGCCCGACGTCACGTTCAAGGAACTTGTGACCATGATGGTCGATTCCGACATGGTACGCCATCAAAAGATGAACTAACTAAAGAGACGGCCACCCGGCAGACGGCCGTCTCTTGTTTTGTTTATGACCACATCCCGTTTTTTGAAAAATAAAGAACTATTTACCTGGCTTCCATACTTAGCGGCAGGCTTGGGGGCGATTCTTTATTTAATCCAGGCGGTGAATTATGCCCATACCACCGTCAGCAGCCTGGATGAAGGTTCGTATCTCATCA
>CAZYLM010000205.1:0-5131 GCA_964648645.1 uncultured Anaerolinea sp. | reverse complement strand
CGGATGCAGACCGCCGCATCGAAATGCTGACCTATCAAGTGGAAGAGATCGACGATGCCAAACTAAAGGTGGGCGAAGACGAAGACCTAAAGAAGGAACGCGACCGTCTTGCAAACGCCGAATCGCTCGCACAGAATGCGCAGGAAGCTTTGGCAATCCTCGAAGAAGGCTCACCTGAAACCCCCGCCGCGACGGATCTGATCGGTCAGGCGGCACAGGCATTGGCGGCGCTGGCAAAGATCGACGCCGGGCAGGCTGAGATATCGAACCAGGCCGAGACCATGCTCGATACGCTCTCGGACATCATCCACGACCTGCGCGATTATCTTGATGAGATCGAGTTCAACCCGAAGCGGCTCGACGAAGTGGAAGAACGTCTTGACCTCATCCACTCGCTCACGCGCAAATACGGCGGAAACATCCCCGCGGTCATCTCCTACGGCGCGGATGCGAAGAAACAACTCGAGACCATCACCGGCGCGGCAGACCGCATCAACGAATTGGAAATGCAGGAAGCAAAACTTCTGGAAAAACTTTCAAAGCAGGGCAGCACGCTCTCAGAGAAACGCAAGTCTGCAGCGGAGAAGATGGGCAAGGGCATCGAGATCGAACTCGACGACCTGCGGATGGCGTCCGCCCAGTTCGGCACGGATTTCAAGACAAAGCCCGACCCGAACGGCGTCCCTGTTGCGGATGGAACCCGGCTCGCCTTCGACCAGAACGGACTCGACCAGGTGGAGTTTCTCGTCGCCCCGAACCCCGGCGAAGGACTCAAACCGCTGGCAAAGATCGCATCGGGCGGTGAGACTTCGCGCCTGATGCTCGGTTTAAAGAACGTGATGGCGCGCGCCGACGAAGTCCCCTCGCTGATCTTCGACGAGATCGATCAGGGCATTGGCGGGCGCGTGGGTATGGTGGTGGGTCATAAGTTATGGAATCTATCCCGCAGTCACCAGGTCTTCTGTGTTACGCATCTCCCCCAACTTGCCGTCTTCGGAGACCAGCATTGTCAGGTGCAAAAGCTTGTGGATAAAGGCCGCACCCTGACCCGTGTCGAACCGCTTGAAGGCGAGGCGCGATTGTTGGAACTCTCACAGATGCTCGGCGAAGTGGGTGAAGGGACATTGCGCTCCGCCCACGAACTCCTGCAGACCGCCAGGCAAATGGTCAAGGAAGGTACAAAGAAATAAAAAAACATCCCGATGGAAATCATCGGGATGTTTTGCATTTACCAATCTGCCATTTTCTTGATGCGGGTGCGTTCAAACATGGCAACCAGCGTCAATGCGGGGATCGCCCAGCGTTCCTGCTGGTCGGTCAATTCGCCGACCTTTTCAAGGGTGTATTTGTCGATGAGCAAGTCGCGTTGCTTCTGCAATTTCAACACAGTAGGACCATACAGGTCCCCGATCTTGAACTCATATGAAGGAGCATATGCACGAGCCGCAAAAGGCAGGTTAAGGATCTGAATACGAGTGGAGTAGGGCAGGAAGTCAAACCAACCTGTGCCGCGTGAAGGGACGATCCACCCGAGCACATTGCCTTCGGCATGGTCCTTGATCTGGTACACGAGTCTTGAAGGCAGGTTGGAACTGACAGCTGTATTAACAAAATTGGTGGCGAAGTTGGCGGCAACATTCCCAAGTGCCCCGCCGATATCCGCGCGTCCATCGCTTTGCATCACAGGAGCCGATGAAGAGATATTAACATTCATATCCTTGAATTCTTCCATACGTGCCCAATAGTCGTCTACGTGAGCGAGGGGTTTGCCGTCGGCAGTAACAATGTTCCATTCAGTGGACATGCTGGCAAACTGGAACATAAAACGGAAGGAACTATCCCCTTCTGCGCGGAAGACCTGCCGACCGCCTCCATCTACGTAGGACATGGCATCTTTGAAAGAAATGAACGGGTCGGATGCGCGCATGATGAATTTGCCGTCGCCGTTGCGCACGTCCACCTGGCGGCCGAGACTCACAAGCGGAAATTCGAATTTGATCGGATATGAATACATGAATAACTCCTGATAGTGTTTTACAAACTCGCCGCATTATATGTACACGGAAGATATAACGATATAGGACATAAGTCCGATTTGAAACAAGCGCTGGTCAACCATTGGTACTATCCGGTAATTTATCCGGGTTCGGAACTGGTGTTAAAATACTTGTACTTCAACACAAAGGCATCAGATTCATGTCAACCACCCCACCCGCCGAAACGAAACCGACCGTCACCCGAAACTCTTCCGAATTCGCCAAGGATGCATACGCCTCCATCCCTTCGGGGGAGCTGGTCGTGTTTGCCGTGCAGGTTCTCCAAGCGGACGGCTCCGCTGCGGCGACCGAAGATGTCGTTTCGATCTGCTTCCGTTTCTTCCCGCACAGCTTTGCGTTGAAGAATTATTTTTACTGGCCCGATTCAGCCCTGGTCACTCGCCGCCTGCACGATGCAAAAGAGAAGGGATTGCTCAAAGGCAGTGCCACAGACGGGTTTGAGGTCAAAGTGCCGGGCAGGCAGGTGGCAAAGCAGGTGGCAAAGGCACTGAAGGTGGTCTTCCCCGCGCCGCCCAAGGTTGAAGTTCCCGCCGCGCCGGTCGAAGAAAACAAAGAAGAGAAGAAAGAATCTGCTCCTTCCGCGCCGATAGTGAAAGCAGTTAAGAAACAAGAGACCCCGCGCTCAGGACAGGCGGGGAAAAAGAAAGAGCAAAAGAACAAGGTTGTGAAACCCGCCCTGAAAAAGCAGACGGCAAAGGCGGAGATTCAGCTCAAGCCTAAGAAGAAAACCGCGCCGGTTAAACCTGTTAAAAAGAAGGCTGCCACAAAACCGAAGGCTCAACCAAAATCTGCGCCGAGACCCAAGGTGACAGCCGCCAAAAAGCCCCTCGTAAAAATTGGAAAGAAAGACGAAAGAAGAAAGAAAGTTCAGACCAAACCCGCACCCAAGGCTCCGATGGCCAAAAAGCGGTTGGTGAAAGTTGAAAAGAATGCAGTAAAGAAACGAGAACCTGTTCGAAAGGTAACACAGCCAACAGTGAAGCCGGTTGTTAAGAAGGCTGAGAAGGTTGTTGAAAAGAAACAAGGAATAAAGAAGAAGGCAGCGAAGGCAATCGCCCATCTCAAACAATTGAGCATGCCGCTCCCTCCGCCCCCGGCGTGGAAAAAAGCCGAGGTCCCTGCAGCCAAGCCCAAGGTCAGGCATGAACCGTCGAAGCCGGTCCTAAAGGAAGCGGCGGCTCCGGTGGCAGTATCCAAAGAGGAGAAGGACAAAGCTGCGAAGGTTGTCAAACAGATCGAGCGTTCGGATGCGTATCAGTTGTACCGGCGCAATGGCAGGCGCGCGAATATCGGCGAGTTCGATTTCAGGAACATGTTGTTTGCCACGATGGAATCCTCAGCGGAGACATTGAAGCGCAACCTGGACCTGTTCAAGCGCTATGCGGGCTTCCATTTCCGCGCGGACTTGATCGCATTCCTCGAATTTTGTGAAGAGAATTTTTCCGCTTTATTGATCTCAAAGGTGAAAGTTAAAGGTAAACGATAAGTATGGCAGGCAGTAGAAAGTTACAGTACGCCGACCGCGTTGCGATCCAGCAGGCGGACCAGGCGATACGCAAAGATGTGTTCCGCGCGCTGGTGGAGATCATCACCAACAGCAACGACAGCTATTCGCGCCTCGAGCAGGCGGGCTGGTCGGTGGGCGGCGAAATCTTTATCGACTTGCATCGCAAGCATAAGAACTCGACCCTGCGCGTCTGGGACCACGCCGAAGGGATGAACGACTCGCGTATGGACAAGGTGGTCGGTACCTACGGTGAGGCAACCAGTGGGATCAAGGAAGATAAAAACGTGCGCGGTATGTGGGGGCGCGGTCTCAAGGATTCGATCTTTGGTCTGGGTCACGGATATGTGCATTCGTTCAAGGGCGGGAACTTCTACTCGTGTTCCCTGCTGATCAAGAACGGGGTGCCGACTTTTACGCTCGAAGAACCGGTGCGGGCTTTGGTGCCGGTGCGTCAGCAGTATGGGATCCTGGAAGGCAACGGGACCATCATCGATATCGTCGTCTCGCGTGACGATGTGAAAGTGCCGCAGTTCGACAACCTGCGCAATTACCTGCAAAGGCACTTTGAACTGCGTCCGATCATGAGCAACCCGAAGCGCAAGATCATCTTGCGTGAACTGACAGCGGATGGAAAGGTCAAGCAGGAGCACACACTCGGTTACAAGCCGCCCAAGGGCGATAAGGTCTTGAGCGAACGCATCAAGGTTCCGGATCATCCCGCCTGGGTCAAGTTGGAGTTCTTCCGTTCTTCGATCCAACTCTCCACCCGCGGCGAAGAAGGCGATTACGCCGATGGCGGTTTGCTTGTCATCAGCAAAGGGATGGTTCTGTCGCTGACCATGCTCAAGTACGAGAACGACCCGGTGGCGGCTTATTTCTACGGGACGATGCAGTGCGATTACCTGCACGACCTGTTGAAGAACGACGAACCTGTGCTGACCGCCACGCGCGACGGGATCAACTGGTCGCATCCGTTCGCAAAGGCGTTGAAACTTGCCGTGGAAGCCAAACTCGAGCCGTTGATCGAAAAGGAACGCAAACACGCCCTGCGCGAGGAACGGACCAAACTCGATAAACAATTGCGCCAGAAGATCGACCGCGCCCTGCACGAACTGAACCATATCGCTGTCAGTGAGTTGAGCAACCGTAAAGACAGCGCGGCGCAGATCCTCCTGCCTGATTCGGGGATGGCATTCGTCCCCGAACGCGCTTATGTGCAGACCGGGCGCATCCTTACTTTGGTATTGCGCGCTGATATCAAGAAGAAAGCCAAGCCGAATGCTGTGGTAAATGTTGTTTCGGACAGCCCAGAGGTGATCGTCTTGACGCCGACGGTCACGCTCAAACCCCACAAGGACGACCCGTCTGTGGGTGAAGCGCAGGTGAAAGTGGAAGGCAGGCAGGTGGGCGAAGAAGGCATCATCACCGCCTTCCTCGGCAAACTTCACGCGCAGGCGATGGTGCAGGTGCATTCCAAGAAAGAGACGCTGGTCGAACCGCCCACACGCGGGAAGAATGCCCTTTTCAACGACATTCGTTTCGACGACCGCATGGACCCGCGCCAGCG
>CAZYLM010000204.1:0-5136 GCA_964648645.1 uncultured Anaerolinea sp. | reverse complement strand
TGCGGATTAATAAACGTGCCAGTGACCGGGCGACATTTCCAAAACCGATGAGGGCTATTTTGTAGTGCATGGGATAAGTTCTCCTGTGAGAGATGAATACCAAACTTGGTACTTGACACCTGACTCTTGAAACTAAATGGGTGGATAGGGGTAGGCTCTGCGTCCTTGCAATGGGCGGGGGAATACTTTTGATTTACATAACTCTTCGGCGCGCAGGAGCATGGCTTCGATCTCCCTCGGGCTTAGATAAGACGCGAAGAGGCTGGGCCAATTCCCGGTCGAAGTAAGAGGCGCGAGCAATTCGTCAGGGATGGTTTGACCGGCAAAGTCCCATAAGACCGTTCGGAGTTTTGGTTCCTCGTGGAAGCAAATGCCGTGATCGATGGTGTAGAGATGATTTGTGCCTTCCTCAAAGAAAACGTGGCTGCCCTTGCGGTCGGCGTTGTTTGCGAGGAAGTCGAATAATACAACGGGGCGTAGTTTTTGTTTATCTTCAGGTGTGAAGTTGAAATAGTGATATTCGATGTCGTATTCGATATATTGCTGCAAGGAACCGGGTCCGTGGGGACCGTCTTTGCGATAAACAGTGAAGGGAACGATATGAAGACCGAGCGCTTCACTCAGTTCATAGGCAGCGACTTCGCGCAAGGCAAGCGTATTATCGGGGAAATCCCAAAGAGGCTGCTCGCCCTTGCTTGGTTTGTAGACGGCTTTGCAGGTTTTGCCTTCGTGGTGGACGTCCACAAGAAAGGTGTAATTCGAACCCAGCATAAACTGCCCCTTGAGTTCGTATTCTCCTTTTTCGATGATGGTCCTGATTTCCTTGAGGGAGGGAGTTACCATGTCTGGTCGAGTTTGTCGGCGTAGAACTGGATGGCATCCTTGTAAGCGATGATGCCTTCATCACGTGAGGTTTCTGCAAGGCTGTTCAAGAGAAGTTCCATTGCCTTTGTGGGTTGGTCAAGGTTGTAATACGTCATCGCAAGGAAAGCGCGGAATTCGTGACGTGTTGGGAACAACTCGATGGCGCGTTGGAATGTTTCGCACGCCCTTTGATATTCCCCGATGCAGCGGTATGTGCTTCCCATGCCAAGCAGGGCGCCTTGCAGGTCTTCATCGCTCAAACCGATATGTATTGCCTTTTCGTAATATGGGATCGCTTCGCGTTCCAACCCGAGCAAGTCATGGACCCACGCGAGATGAAAGTTGACCTGCGCATTCTCGGGATATTCTTGAAGAAGCGCGAGGAGGTTTTCCCTGGCTTCTTCCACTTTTCGTTCCTTGCGCAACTGGATTGCGCGTGAAAGTTTTTCTTCCATGGTACTCATAAAATTCTTTAAGCCCAAATACTTAATGTAAATGCCCGTTCTTTTTGGGGCAGAAATGCCCGCCCGGCTCCATGGGTTGACCACACTGCGGGCAGATGGGGCGCCCACGCTGGGAGACTTCCTGCCCCCAGCGGGCGAGTTGGCGGAGTTGTGTGCGGGTCGCCCAGAAGCGGATCTGGGAGGCAGACTCGGGGTCTGCGTCTTCGCCAAGAAGTTCTTTGACGAAGATCACAACGCGGTCGCGGTCTTTGTCGTAACCGAGCCCGATCTCTCCGGCGCGGAAGAGCGGGTCCACTGGCGGGTTGATACGCATGACATCCTCCACGTAATCGCCGGAGGCTTCTTCGAGGTCGGGGTATTGCTGGCTCAACTGCGCCAGAAATTGTTCGACACCGATGGCAAGGGATATCAATTGCGCCTTTTCGATGATGACCGTGTGGGTACGCCGGTCTTGAAATGCATGCAGGTAGAAAACCCGTTGACCGGGTTTGCCGATGGCGTCAGCGGTGATGTGGTCACAGGGATCAACGTCAATATCAATGCGGGACATGGGGGATTACCTTTTTTGAGAGTATACCACCCCCTCCGTTTGCGATCACAGATAGAGGGGAAGGTATAATCCCTTCACCCGCCAAAGGAGACTTTATGTACGATAAAAAGAAGCTCGACGAATTGCAGCGATCGCTTTCGCAGTGGGAAGAAACCTCTCTCAAGAAAGCATTGGGTCAACTTCCCGAACGCGCTGACGAATTTATCACTACATCCTCAGAACCAATCAACAGACTTTATACGCCACTCGATACTGCAAACCTTGACTATGCCACTTCGCTTGGGCTTCCGGGTGAGTATCCGTATACGAGGGGAGTGCACCCGACCCTCCATCGCTCCAAACTATGGACAATGCGCATGTTCGCAGGGTTCGGTACTGCGGAGGAAACCAATCAGCGTTTCAAGTATCTGCTCGAGCAGGGTCAGACCGGTTTGAGCATCGCCTTCGATCTTGCCACGCTGATGGGATACGACACCGACCAGCCTGAAGCGCTCGGTGAGTTTGGCAAATGCGGTGTGGCTGTGTCTTCGCTCAAAGATATGGAATTCCTGCTGGATGGCATTCCGCTCGATAAAGTGTCCTCGAGTATGACCATCAATTCGCCTGCAGCGATCATTTGGGGGATGTATATCGTCGCGGCAGAAAAACAAGGTGTGCGTTCCGACCAACTGCGCGGGACGATCCAGAATGACATCCTCAAGGAATTCATTGCGCAGAAGGAATTTATCTTCCCGCCCGAACCTTCCATGCGCCTTGTAGTGGATACCATGGAGTTCGGCTCGAAGCACGTGCCGCAGTGGAACACCATTTCCATATCGGGTTATCACATCCGTGAAGCCGGTTCGACGGCTGCGCAGGAACTGGCATTCACCCTGGCGGATGGACTGGAATACGTCCGCTGGGGGATCGAGCGTGGCATGGATGTGGACGAGTTTGCGCCGCGTTTATCTTTCTTCTTCAATGCGCACAACGATTTCTTTGAAGAGATCGCCAAATACCGTGCCGCAAGAAGGATCTGGGCGCAGGAAATGCGCGAAACGTTCAAGGCGAAGAATCCGCGCTCATGGCTGCTGCGCTTCCACACCCAGACGGCAGGAGTTTCACTTACGGCGCAACAGCCGGAGAATAACATTGTGCGTGTTGCCATCCAAGCCCTTGCAGCGGTGTTGGGAGGCACACAGTCGCTTCACACCAACTCAATGGATGAAGCCCTCGCGCTTCCCTCCGAGCATGCAGTTACAGTCGCTTTACGAACCCAACAGGTTATTGCCGAAGAATCTGGCGTGACGAATACGGTCGACCCGCTTGGGGGGAGTTTCTTCGTTGAAGCGCAAACAGACCGAATGGAGAAAGAGGCGTATGCCTACTTCCGCAGGATCCAAGACCTGGGCGGGGTTATCCCTGCATTGGAAAAAGGTTTCATGCAGGGTGAGATCTCCGATGCGGCTTATCGTTATCAAAGAGAGATCGATGAAGGGCGCAGGAAGATCGTTGGAGTGAACGCTTACATGGACGAAAAGCCCACCTCCATCCCGATCCTGCGAATGGACCCAAATGGGTACAGTCGACAGGTGGCGCGTTTGAACGAAGTCCGCAAGACACGCGACAGCGGGCGTGTGGGACAAACACTCGATGCTTTGAGAATCGCGTGTGAAGGTACGGAAAATACAATGCCTTACATACTTGATTGTGTGAGAGCGTATTGCACTCTGGGCGAGATGATCGGTGTGATGACGAAAGTATTTGGGAAGTACGAAGAGCCGACGATGATTTAGAGTTTCGAGTATCAGGTTTCAAGTTAAAGCGGAGACGGTTATAGTGTTTCCGCGTTTTTCTTTCTGCGGATATTCAGCAGTCTTTGCACCCGTTGATACCTTTCCCTGGTAAGCGGATAGAACCAAGCCAGGGCGATCGTCCCTATCAGGATCGCCGCACCGATGAATGAAACCATCAGGCGGATCATGAACAAGGCTGAATCTGGTTGTTGGTATTGAAGCACATCCTCAGGCGGGGCATGGTAGCCGGACCAACCCAGTATTTGCAACGTGACGAAGATGACCAACGCCCCAGTCAATTTGCGGATGAGGGTGCGGATGCCGTAATAGATTCCCTCCTGCCTGCGCCTTGTACGTAATTCATCCCATTCGATCACATCCGGTAATATCGAATCGGGCAGGATGTAGGCAGCGGAGACACCGATCCCTGCCAGCCCCGCGAGGAATAGCATATAGCCTGTTTTGCCTGGTTGGATGGTGAAGATCAAAGCTTGTACAATGACCCAGGCTGCCATGCCGAGGATATAAGCCCTGATCTTATTCTGGTGTTTCGAAAGCCACAGCCAGAATGGTACAAAAAGGATGCAGACCAGCATCAACACCCCAAAGAATGCGGATTCGAGCGCAAGGTCTACGCCCAGGAAATTGATCTTTGCCAATAGGTCACCCCTTGCCACCCAATAGAGCAGGAAAAACGGGAAAGTGATCGAGACCATGTCCACGGCCGACCAGTTGAACATATAAATTCCCACAGCGTAACGGAATGGTATGTTTTGCCATGCCAGTTTAAGGGTGTCTCGAAATGAGAGCGCTTCCTGTTCCTTGGTTTCTTCGGCAAATCGTTCACGGATAAAAATTCCGATCAGGAATAAGGGCAGGGAGCCGATCGTTCCGAACACGGCACCAGCTGTCATGAATCCCTGCTGCTGCGAGCCGCCCCTGGCAATGACCGCATCCACGATCATTGGCGCGACGATCACCACCACCATCGCCGATGCCAATTGGAACACGGTGCGAAAACTCGAAAGTGACGTGCGCTCATCGTAGTTCTGAGTCAACTCGGGGGTAAGTGAATAATATGGCACGGAAACCAGTGTTGTCAGCGTGTCCGAAAGCATGAAGGCAAGCGTGACATAGATCAATAACCCCACCTGGCTCTCCCAATTCGGTGCGGACCACAAAACGACAAAGCTAAGCCCAAAAGGAAATGCAAACCACAACAGAAATGGTCTTCTTCTCCCCAGATTCGATTTCATGCGATCGCTTAATATGCCAATGATCGGGTCGTTGACAGCGTCCCACACAATTCCCATCAACGCGCCCAGCGAAGCAAGCCGCGGCTCGATGCCGACCACGTCCGTCAGGTAAATGGCGTAGAAAATGGACCGCATCATACTGACGCTGGCAATCCCCCAATCACCCGAACCGTATAAAGTCTTTAACCAAAAAGGGAGTTTGTTGCTCATCGAACCCGGCAAGTGTA
>CAZYLM010000203.1:0-5138 GCA_964648645.1 uncultured Anaerolinea sp. | reverse complement strand
CGGAAGATGGAAAATCTCTTCAAACAGGTGCAAGCCAAAGCGCCAGATTACATCAAAGATCTCAATTGGCTGATCGAACAACGTGATAGTGGCGCGTTCATCTCAGTTGCGGACTACAGGCATAAGGTCCTGGGTGATGGGGTAAAGAACATCAAGTTTAAAGACGAGTACGCCGTCACCCTTGAAGTATCCGCCCTGCAATACTTTCCATGGGTTCGCGCCATGGCAGAGGAGGCGATCGCGAATAAGACGCTCATGCCTGGGCGGTATATCGCCGTGCGTAAAATGAAAGAATCCGAAGCAGATGGCGACCTGCCCGCCATCGTCGCCGCATTGGACATCATCGGCGCATCATTTGTCGAGACGCTCGATACCAAAGGTACCGACGGTTCGAACCCGCATCTTGGCGGACCAGCAACCATCACTGGGTATTTCGGCGGTATTGGTCAGCCAAACGAACATGCTCTCATGTGGTTGGACGAGTTTCTGTATTACTACACCAACTACGGCGTTCAGCATGTCTTGAACTTCAATGCGGGAACGATCCTGCTCGGTTTCATGCTCTACAAACTCGGTGTGGATATTCAGTTCAAGATCTCGGTCTTCTTTGGCTCGGATAACCCCTATCATGCCTTGTGGATCATGATGATGGCAAAACTGTTCAGCCGTGACGATGGAACAAGTCCGCTCATTGGCTTCAACTGGTCGAACTCGATCAACAACGAAACGATGGAATTGACCGCAGATTTCCGTATGGCGCTTGGCTTTGAGAAGGTTGTGCGTTTCGAGCATCACATCACCGAACCGCAGAAGAGCATTGTTGTCCAGCCATATAACCGCCGCGCCGAACTGGTGCACATCGCTGACCATGTCGCCAATATTGCCGCCAAGCACGAAGGTGGCGACCCCGAAGTGGATGTGACCCGTGTCCATCTCTCTGACATCCTCGATTACTTCCGAGAGAAGAAAGAGGTCATCGAAAACGGCGATTGGGACAACCTGCTGAGAAACTACCTTGATAAAGTGAATGCCTGCAACCGCACCGCCTGGGAATTGACCGAGAAGGGGCTAAGTTTTGCGGCTGCGAGGAATTTGCACAAGTAAATTATTGCCCCGTCATTGCGAGTGTGCTCTTCCCGTGGCAATCTTGAAATCCACTTCGATTGCTTCGTAGTGTGAAGCGTCACTCGCAATGACCTGCTATTTCCTTTTCCCATACCCCAACTGCTTCAACATATATGGGTCGTCACGCCAGTCTTTCGAAACCTTCACGCGCAACTCCAAAAATACTTTTCGTCCGCCCATCTCTTCGATCTCTTTGCGCGCGGCAGTGCCGATGGACTTCAACATCTTGCCGCCTTCGCCGATGACGATTCCCTTCTGTGATTCACGCTCCACGAGGATCGTCGCGGCAATATACGCCATGCCGTTCTCGCGTTCTTTGAATTCATCGATGCGGACAGCTGTGCCGTGCGGCACTTCATCACGTAATTTGATGAGACAGGCTTCGCGGATTAAATCCCCAGCGATCTCTTTTTCATATAAATCAGTGATCTGGTCTTCGGGATATTCCGCTTCGCGCTCCGGGACGGCCCGGATCAACGCTTCGGTCAATTCGCCCAGCCCAAGCCTGCGAGACGCGGAGATGCGCATTGCACTGGCATTGTTCATCAATGCCAGATATTCACTTTCTCTTGCAGGTACATCATCAGGTTGCACCAGGTCCGTTTTGTTGAGGATTAACATTCGGGGAGTCCGAGGCGAGATGCCATAGAGAAGAGTCGAGATATTCCTGTCCTCTTCAGTCGGGGGCGTCGATGCATCCACGAGCCACAGGATCAAATCCACGCCTGAAAGGGCTTCTTCGGCTTCCTGGTTCAAGAATTCGCCGAGTTTATGCCTGGCCATGTGGATGCCGGGCGTATCGGCAAAGATCAACTGGGCGTTCTCAAGGGTAAGAATACCCAGCTGACGTTTACGTGTGGTTTGCGGACGCGGCGAGACGGCGGCGATCTTTTGTCCGAGCAGCGCATTCAGCAGGGTGGACTTGCCCACATTAGGACGGCCGATGATGGCGATAAAACCAGAACGATGGGTCATGCTTCCTTTTTCTTCCAATTGACGATGATAAGGCTGGCAACGACGAGCAAGCCACCAAGAAACAATTGCCAGGTGAGGTGTTCGTTGAGGAAGATCACACCCAGCAACACCCCGCCGGGAGGAAATACATAAGTCACCAGCACAGTTCGGGTGGGACCGATCTCATGCAGTAAATAATAATTCAAAATCATCGCAACGCCAGACCCTAAAATGCCCAGCCATAAAGCAGCAACCCAGGTAATAGGCAAATGAGGGATGATGAATGGCTTTTCAAAGATCGGGCCGAGTAACCACATAAAAAGAGTTGCTGTAATCAGTGGAGCGGCTCCGCGAATGGCGCCAGGGACGTGAGCAGTGGTTTTGCGAGCATATACGGCGCTGGCTGCATAGAACAACGAAGCGAGAATGACAGCACCTTCACCGAGGATGGAACTTTGTTTGATGTTCAACAGGTCTTCCAGCAGGAGAATGACAATACCTGCAAAACCGGTCAGCAGGCCAATGACCTTTTGCGATGTCATTTTGTCATCGTGCAGGAAGTAATGGGCGATGACAAGGGTAAAGAGCGGAACGGTTGCATTCAAAATGGAAGCTACAGCCGAGTCGATACTGGTCTCGCCCCATGAGATAAGGAAGATGGGGATGGCAAGGCTGGTGGGACCAAGGATCAAATAGGTGCGCCAGGTCTTCCAATCACGTGGCCATTCCAGTTTTTGGTACACAGAAACGATGATGGCGGTCAATGCACCGAACAGCATGCGGAAGGCAACCAGAACGGTGGGGCTGGCTTCCTGCACGCCGATCTTGATCCATAAAAAAGATGAACTCCATATTATACCGAGGGCTATGAAGGCAACCCAATGTTTTGTTTTCAATGCATCTCCGATTTCTTTTGGCGGTTACGCCTGTTTTTGATTCCAATTGGCAATGGCAAGGCTGATAATGATCAAGACGGCTCCGGCGATGACCTGCCAGGTTAGCGGTTCCTTCAAAAAGACCACCCCAAGAGTCACCCCGCCCAATGGCATGAGGTACGTCACCATCGTCGCACGCGTTGGACCGATCTCGTGAATGAGATAGAACGCCATCATGAAAGCCAGCCCCGAGCCGAGAACACCCAGCCATATGAGTGCAAACCACGTCAACGGAAGAGAGGGTAGTTTTAATGGGGCTTCGAATGTGGATGCGGCAAGAACCATCACGACCGTTGCTGCTGCCAAAGGACCCATGCTTCGGTAAATGGCAGGCATGTCTTCGGTGAATTTCCGCGCGATGATCGTGCTGGCAGCATAGAAGACACAGGCAAGGATGACTGCAAATTCGCCAAGCAATGAATTTGTCCCGCTGCCGATGT
This sequence comes from uncultured Anaerolinea sp., assembly GCA_964648645.1. GTDB lineage: Bacteria > Chloroflexota > Anaerolineae > Anaerolineales > Villigracilaceae > Villigracilis. The sequence goes on along the minus strand of CAZYLM010000203.1, from coordinate 1,684 downwards.
CTTTTACCAGAAGTATAAGTACGCCTGAAAAACCTACCAGCAACCCGATCACTTTTTGAATCGTCATTTTGTCATCGTGGATCAGGAAGTGCGCGACAAGAATGGTGAAGAGAGGAACGGTTGCGTCCAGAATCGACGCAACGCCAGAGTCGATGGATTTTTGCCCCCAACTAATCAGGAAGAAGGGCAGGGCAATGTTGGTCATCCCCAGCGCGATCAGCGGACCCCATTCCTTCCAGGTTCGAGGGAAAGTGACCTTTTGGATCGCAAGGACTACCAGCCCAAATAAAAGTCCAAAGAAGGCGCGGAATGCCACCAGAGTAAGCGGGCCTACTTCACGTAAAGCAAGCTCGATCCACATGAAGGATGAGCTCCAGATCAACCCAAGGGTGATAAAGACAAGCCAATGTTTTGTTTTCAATTAATCTCCTGTTTGGTTCGGTTAAAGCTTTATCAAATTGAATCTTTCGACTTAACGACTGGCGGATTGTAGTCCTGAGTTGCCTCATCTGCCACCCGATTCTTGCTTTATTCAGGTGGAGATGCATCCTTCCGGTTTATAAACCCTGAGTGTGGATGCAGGGTTCTTTTCCAATTTGGCTGCCGGGCGGCGCGGACGTTGCACCAGGTCTCCGCCGCAGTTTGGGCATGTGTTGTTCAGTTTGGTTTCGGCGCAGTTTGCACAAAAAGTACATTCAAATGTGCAGATGCGTGCTTCGTGTGAATCAGGCGGAAGGTCGACATTGCAGCATTCGCAGCCGGGTCTCATTTCTAACATAAGAGCCTCCTTTTAGAGCCAGCCGCGTTCCACGGGGTAGCGTTCTTTATCTTCCCAGTATTCGATGCCGCCGATCATCTCTTTGACGTGAAAGCCGAGAGCACTGAGCTTGGCGGCGGCTTTTGTCGCACCGTTACAGCCGGGACCCCAGCAATAGACCACCAACAGCTTTTCTTTAGGCAGCTTGGACGTTGTCTCTGTATTGATGTTTACCTGCGGCAAACTGATCGCGCCTTGGGCATGGCTTTTGGCGTAGTCTGCTGCGCTGCGAACATCGATCAGGATAAAGTCTGCCAGTTCGTTCTTCATGTCCGCGTACACGTCGGATGGGTCGGTCTCGTACGTCAGCTTGGCGGAAAAGAAAGCGTTGGCAATGGCGGGGTCTGCTGCCGGGGTGGCTGTGACCCGTGCTTTGGGTTTGAGGGTAACCATATTTTCTCCTTGAGTTTGAATGCTTCAAGTGTATGGAAAAGAAGCCCTTTTGTGAATTTGAGGCTTTCGAACATAGCGTTCGGTGAAGCAAAACGCTCGGCAGAAGGGAATCATGTATACTGCGGGCATGGAACTCCATCACTTAAAGACCTTTGTCATTGTGGCTGAAGAAAGAAACCTGACCCGTGCTGCCGACCGTTTGTTTATGACTCCGCCTTCGGTCAGCGCGCACATCAAGGCGTTGGAAGATGAATTGGGTGTCACCCTCTTCGTCCGCAAGCCGCAGGGCATGGAAATTACCGAGCATGGCGAAATCCTGCGCGTCAAAGCTGAGAAGATCTTGAACTCCACGCGAGAGATGGTCAACTTATCCAAAAAATTGCAGGCATCTCTCACAGGCACGACCCGCATTGGGTTAAGTGCCACGTCGGTTTATCAACGTGCGGCGAAGCTGATCAGCCAGATGCAGAAGGA
>CAZYLM010000202.1:0-5139 GCA_964648645.1 uncultured Anaerolinea sp. | reverse complement strand
TCAGGTTCCGAACGTTGGCGCAAAATTGCAGACCATCCGCATCTTTGCCTATGGCGTGGCGCGCAATCGACTCCAGCAAGCCGCGAAACGCCTCGGTGTTCCGGCAGTTGTCGTAACGGACGCGGCTGAAGCCGATGTGTTGGTGACACTGCGGACGTATTACCGTAACCGCGAGCACACCATCATGGACGCGGAAGCACGTGGAATGCCGATCTACGTTTTGCGCGCGAATTCAGTTTCGCAGACCGAGCAATTCGTCAGTGACCTGTATAACCTGACCGAGCATGTGCAGCGTGACAACATGGAAGATATCCGCGATCAGGCAAAGCAAGCCATCAGTGCGGTCTTGAACGGTGAGCGTTTTGTAGACCTTCCGCCGGGTCCTTCTCTCGTGCGCCGCTTGCAACACGAGATGGCACGGGATGCCGAATTGGTTTCCCATTCGTATGGGAAGGAACCTCGCAGGCATGTAAGGATTTTCCGAGAATAAGACCATTGACGATGGAAATCCATAGAAAACAGAGACGACCTTGTGGCCGTCTCTGTTTTTTTTCTCTTGGAGGAGAAATTATTATGTTGGTGTATTTTCACCAAGCGTAATATCGATATTGATTTCCTTGTTATCACGCATCACACCAAGAGTGACCGTATCACCCGGTTTGAACGTATACAATATGTTCAAGTATTGATGCGTCTCATCGAATTTCACGCCGTTCAGGCTGTCAATGATGTCGCCTTTTTGCAGACCCGCAGTATTGGCAGGGCTGTCATTTGCCACTTTCTCGACATAGATACCCCATTTCACTGGCAGGTTATACATGGCAGCAACATCGGGGGAGATCGCCTGATAGTTGATGCCCATGAATGGACGGGTCACATAACCCTGGTCGATGATCTGCTGTGCCATGGATTGTGCCGTGTTGACTGGTAACGCGAAGCCCAAGCCTTCCGCCACGTCGCCGCTGCCCGAGTCACGCACGATCAGGGTATTGATGCCGATCACTTCACCAGCAAGGTTTACCAACGGACCACCCGAGTTGCCGTGATTGATGGCGGCGTCGGTCTGAATGAGACCTTCCACCTGATAGCCTTTGCCGGTGTCGATGGTGCGTCCTGTCGCGCTGACCACGCCTACAGTCACCGTGTTCTTGAAATCGCCCAGCGGTGAACCGATAGCGATTACGGTTTCACCCGGGTTCAGCAGGTCAGAGTTACCCAACTTGGCAACGGCAGGAACCGTTCCGTCTGCTTTGAGTATGGCGATATCCGAGTAGCGATCCTTGCCCACGATCTGAGCCGTCTCTTCCGTACCGTCCGAAAGCACAACCTTTACTTCAGTTGTCCCATCCACTACGTGGTTATTAGTCAGCACGTAGCCTTGATCGGAAATAAAGAAGCCGCTGCCACTGACAGTCGCATCACCCGTCTGCCCAAAGAACGTGGATTGACCCTGAACGATCCCGATCACGGTCACAACGGCGGGAGAGACCGTTTGCACTGCCTGAGTAATGGCGGTTTCCACATCGGTGGAATTCAGGGCCAGCGTCTGGCTGCTGGTTTGAAGCGTTTGAGCAGGCTGACTCACTGTCTTTGGCGCGGCGGATTGCTTCCCACCAATCGCCTGATAGACGGCAAACCCGCCTGCTGCGGCGCCCGTCAACGCCGAAACCCCGGCAAGCACAACCACCAGAAACACGTAAACAATATTTTTCTTCGACATTCATGCCTCCTGGCAATGCAAAAATCGTAGTCCTCGAAAATGACATGATGATTAAAAAGAATGTTGTAAAATAAAAACACGTTAAGAAAGATGTAGGAAAAATGTAAACATTTCAAGCGGCTTGTTTTCCTATTTACCTGTTTCCCTGTCTACTTTATACTTCCCCTATGTTCATTACTCTTGAAGGCCCCGAAGGCTCGGGCAAAACCTCCCACATTCCCCATCTTGTCGAATTTCTGCGCGAGAAGGGTTATACCGTTTTTCCAACCCGCGAACCCGGCGGGACGTCCATCAGTGAGCAGATCCGCGATGTGTTGCACGACATGAAGAACGCGGAAATGCATCCGCGGACCGAGACGCTGCTCTATCAGGCGGCGCGTGCCCAGATCGTGGAGCAAGTCATCAAACCGCGCCTCGCCGACGGGGAAGTTGTTCTCTCCGACCGCTACTATGACTCCACTATTGCTTACCAAGGGTATGGTCACCAGCAAAAATTGGATGAAATCCGTGCTTTGGTCAAATACGCCACCGGCGGTTTGACTCCTGACCTGACGGTTCTGTTGGATTTGGATGTTGAAGTTGGACTGGGAAGAAAGAAGAAAGATAACGAATGGAATCGTCTGGATGCCTACACGGTTGAATTTCATCGCAGAGTCCGCACCGGATATTTGGAGATGGTTAAAGCTGAACCGAAGAGGTGGGTGGTGGTCAATTCGGAGCAGGAGTGGGAGTCTGTACAGGCGGAGTTGAGGAAAGTTATTTTAGAAAAGTTAAGTAAATGATGTCGTAGGGGCGGGCTTGTGCCACAACGTGGTATCACCCCGCCCCTTCTTTGATACAATCCCCATTATGCCCTCCAACCTTCATCTCTTCTCATCTCCTGGCGAAAGAGATATTCGTTATATTGTTGACGCCTGCCGACCCTATTGTGAGGGTAAAGATGACCCCGTCATTGCCTTCATGCCCCTTGCTTTTCTTGACGGCGAAAAATGGCTGGATTACACCCAGAAGCAATTCAAAGGTCTGGCGCGGATCGAGACGATCAATACCGAGCAAATGTCGCAAAAAGAGATCGAAAATATTTTGCGCGAATGTGTTGCGGTGTATATTTCCGGTGGCAATACCTTTTTGCTCAACCATCGCCTGCATAACAGTGGCATCATGCCGTTCCTGAAAAAGAAAGTCCAAGCCGGGCTGCCCGTAGTTGGATTCAGCGCAGGGGCAATCCTGTGCGGACCGAATATCCTCACTGCAAACGACCTGAACTCCGTCCAGGCGACAAGCTTCAAAGGTTTGAATGCGACGCCCTTTAATTTCTTCCCACATTATTCAACAGACAGCTATGGGCAGTCGATGCAGGATGATTGGTTGAGCGATTACCATCTTTTTCAGGACAATCCCATCATCATGATGTGCGACGGATCGCACGTCAAAAGTGAAAAAGGCAAGACCGCCCTCGTGCACGGCGAAGCGTATATTTTACGAAAAGGCGCAGAGAAAGAACGGTTGAATCAGGGGCAACAGATCACGTTATAGGAGAAACCCATGACTGACGAACAATGGATACCTGAAAAACAGGAAGAACTTGTTTCTGCCATCGAACGCGAGTGGGATCTACTGATCAACCTCGCCGTCTCGCTCACTGATGAGCAAATGACCACACCCGATGAAGGCGGTTGGACTCCGAAGGATAACCTTGCCCATCTCACGGAATGGCTGAACATCTTGATGGGCTACCATATGGATAAACGTCCGTACTATGAGGTGGTGGGTGTTTCGCAGGAAGAACTGCCCGAATGGAGCGTGGAAGGCGTCAATCCACTTTTGTTCAAACGCAACCAAAACCGTCCGCGGGCAGAGGTGATGGATCATCTCAAACGCGTCTATGGCCTGCTCATTACCAAACTTGAAAAGACTCCGTTCGAAGATCTACTGAAACCCCGCCGCCCCGACAACCCGGATCCGCTGCTCTTGTGGGTGATGGGAGATACCTCGGAGCATTTCCAGGAACATCGTGTGACGATAGAAAAAGGGCTCAAATGATAGCCAACGACGAGAAGGATATCGACGGTCTCAAAGCCGCCGGCAGGGTCTGCGCCCAAGCCATGAAGTTAATGATGGAAAGTGTCATGCCTGGCATGACCACATTGGAACTCGATCAGATCGGCGAAGAATTCCTGAAAAAGCAGGGGGCAACCTCCGCGCCGCGCACCATGTACAACTTCCCCGGCGGGACGTGCATCAGCGTTTCACCGGTTATCGCGCACGGCATCCCTGATGGGCACATCATCCAGGATGGAGAGCTTATCAATATCGACGTCTCCGCCGAATTGGGCGGCTACTTTGGCGATACAGGAGCTTCGATGGTGGTTGGAAGCTCGAAACCGGAATACGATAGGTTGCTTGCCACGGCCAAAGCCACCCTCGAAAAAGTTTTGGGATTGGTTCGAGCGGGAAAGCCATTGAACCTGATCGGCAAGACGGTTCAAGAAGAAGCGACCAAGAATGGGTATAACCCCATCTTTGACCTGACCGGTCACGGGATCGGGCTTCAGCTGCACGATAAACCCGCTTCGATCTATAACTTTCACAAGCCCGATGACCGGCGCATCATGGACAAAGGGCTGGTCCTTGCCATTGAGCCGTTCCTTACCACCGGGCGCGGACATGTGGTCGAGAAACCCGATGGCTGGTCCTTGAAAACTGTCGATAACACCATCGCAGCCCAATTCGAGCATACGGTCATTGTCACCAAGGGCGAGCCGATCATTCTGACATTACCATGAAGAGTGATACGTAATAGGTACACCCTTTATTGTAGAACTTAAGTCGTAGGCATATTTTGAGTGTTGTTATCGAAAAATCGTCAATCGTTACTCTTCCTTCATCCAGCGTTTGACAGCATCGTGGGGGTGTTCGTAATTGCGCATGGCATCGAGTAATTTGCCCGGGTCGGTCTCCAATGAAATGGCCTGGCGATGTTCTTCGAACACAAAGCCCTCGGTCACGGCGTGGTCAATGGCGGCGAGGAGTGGCGCATAATATTCCTTTGTGTTAAGCAGTCCGACCGGTTTTTCATGTCCGCCCGTTTGCGCCCATGTGATGGTTTCGAAGAGTTCATCCCAGGTGCCGAAGCCGCCCGGCAAGGCAACGAAACCGTCTGAAAGTTCATGCATGCGGGCTTTTCGCGAACGCATTTCGGGGGTGACATCCATGCGGGTGAGACCTGTATGGGCCAGCGCAGCTGTGTTCATCGAGGGGATAATGACACCGATCACCTCACCACCTGCAGACAAGGCTCCATCTGCCACTTTGCCCATTAATCCCGTCTTCCCGCCCCCGTACACCAGGCGAATACCTCGTCGCGCCAATGTCACCCCCATTTGGAAAGCAGCCAGTTTGTATTCGTCATGGACCAG
>CAZYLM010000201.1:0-5141 GCA_964648645.1 uncultured Anaerolinea sp. | reverse complement strand
GTGTCCCGCGCCCGCAAGATCGAACGTTTCTTCTCCCAGCCGTTCTTCGTGGCAGAACGCTTCACCGGTATTCCCGGTCGTTACGTTGCCATCAAGGATACTGTCCGCGGCTTCCGCGAAATTTTGGATGGCAAATGTGACGACCTGCCTGAGCAGGCTTTCATGATGGCTGGTACCATCGAAGACGTGCGCGAACGCGCCGAGAAGCTGGCAAAGGCTTAATCACTTTCGTCATCGCAAGGAGGGCGACAGTCCGACGAAGCGATGATGTGGATCATTTATTATGACCATTCGTTGTGAGATCGTTTCCCAAGACCGAACTGTCTTCACCGGTGATGTGGATATTGTTGTCATCCCCGGCGCAGTCGGTGAGATGGGTATCCTGCCCAAGCATGCGCCAGTTCTAACCACATTGAAATACGGCGTGGTCAAGGTCCGTAAGGGCGGTAAAGAAGAGCTGTTTACAGTTGCAGGCGGCGTGGCGGAAGTCCAACCGGATGTGGTTACCATTCTTGCAGACCGCGGCTCTGAAAATATCGAAGATATCGATATCGACCGGGCTGAGGCGGCGAAGAAACGTGCTGAGGAGTATCTTGCCAAGGGTCCGCTTGGAACCGACCCGGATCGCTATGCGATCATGGAGGCCGCATTGCGGCGCGCCAATCTTCGTCTCGACACTGTCCGGCGGTATCGCAAGAACGTGTCGCCGTACCATACGGAGAATTAACACATCGTGTTATCGATGTTTTCCAAAGACCTGGGCATCGACCTGGGAACCATGTTCACCCGCTTCGCCGACAACAATAATGTGTTGTTGGAGGAACCGACCATTGTTGCCATCGAGATCGAAGATCAAAAGATGGTGGCGGCAGGTGTCGAAGCGCGGGATATGTTTGGCAAGGTCCCCGCAGAAACCATCGAAGTGGCACGGCCGCTTCGGAATGGGGTCATTGCAGACTATGAGATCACAGAAACCCTTTTGGCGTATCTTCTCCAGCGCGCCAGCGGGGCGATGCGTATCTTCCGTCCCCGGGTAATGGTTACCGTTCCGTATGGCGTGACTAGCGTCGAACGGAGGGCCGTTTACGAGGCGGTCATGGAAGCCGGGAGTCGCGAGGCATATCTCATCCAGCAGCCTCTAGCCGCTGCCATTGGAATTGACCTGCCGATCAATTCCCCTTCTGGGAATATGATCATTTGTCTGGGTGGTGGTTGTACAGAGGCGGCGGTCATGGCGATGTATGGCATCGTGGCGGCAGAGACATTACGGGTCGGCGGTATGGACCTGGATGAAGCCATCATCCTGTATGTGAGAAGGAAGTATGGTGTTGTAATCGGGCAGCCCACCGCCGAACAATTAAAGCTTCGCATTGGTGCAGCTGTCCCGCAGGATGTGGAAAATAGCATGGAAGTGCAAGGACAGGACCAGGTCACTGGTTTGCCAAGGCCTGTCACACTGACCACCGGAGAAATGGTTGAAGCCCTGCAGGAACCCTTGAAACAGATCGTCGAATCGGGTCGCAAGGTATTGGAAAAAACGCCCCCAGAGCTTGTCTCGGATATTATCGACCGTGGCGTGGCGTTGTGCGGGGGCGGCGCTCTCCTGCGTGGAATCGATAAACTTCTGACCAAATCCCTCGGCATACCTGCTTATCTGGTAGATAACCCATTGACTTGTGTTGTGCAGGGGGCATCGAAAGCCTTTGGGATGTTGAATGTCATTCGAAGGAATTTGCCCCAAGTATAAAAAAACGGTCACGCAGAGCGTGACCGTTTTCGTTTAATTGATATTACTGTTGAGCACTATATATCAGTTTTTAACAGCCTTCACGATCGCGGCAATGTGTTCAGCTGTATTCCCACAGCATCCGCCTACGACTTTTGCCCCCAAGGCCACATATTTCCTTGCGTAAGTGGCCATATCTTCGGGACCCATATCGTAAACGCCTTGCTCGGTTTCCAAATCCATGTGAGGAACGCCTGCATTCGGTTTAACCCACAAAGGCATATCGGGCTTGGTGGTTTGATATTCTTTTACCACTGCTTCCATATTATCGAGGGTGGTGCCGCAGTTAGCACCGATGAGGGTTGCGCCCATTTCGGAGTACCGCTTCATCACATCCTTTGGCTTGACGCCCATCATCGTGCGGGTGCCGCGGTCGTAGCTGAATGACACAACGATAGGCAGGTCGGTCATTGAGCGGGCGCCTTCGAACGCGGCATTTGTCTCTTCCACTGCGAACATGGTTTCGATAATTAGCAAGTCCACGCCGCCATCGGCGAGAGCTTTGGCTTGCTCGGCAAAAGTTGCTTTCACGTCTTCAAATTCAAGCGGGCCATATGGTTTGATGATTCCGCCGACGGGCCCCATCGATCCGGCAACCAGTCCGTTGTTTAGCGATGCCGCCTTGCGGGCGATCTCTGCCGCACGGATGTTGACCTCAGGTGTGCGATCCTGATACTTCGAGTCCTTCATGCGCATGCGAGTCCCGCCGAAGGTGCAGGTTAGGATGATGTCAGACCCCGCTTGAGCGAAGGATGAAGCGAGTTTCAAAATCGTATCCGGGTCATCAATGATGAGGTCCTCGGGTGGTTTTCCGGGTTTGAGCCCCATCTTCTGTAGATTTGAGCCGGTTGCCCCATCCGCAACCAGAATTTCCCCGCCATTCAATCGTTCTAGAAATTTATTCATTTATGTTCACCTCGGTAGGGGCGAGGCTTGTGCCACAAAGTGGTATCACCCCGCCCCTATAAAATTATTTCATGAAATTCTTCGCCAGCGGATCTGCAGTGCGATTCGGGATTAAGTGCGCAATATGTTCGAATGGCTCGCTCATATGCGGAAAGCTTGTTGCCAGCATGAACTGGTTTTGAAACTCAGGGTCTGTGGGCAGCTCGAAGCGTTCCACTTTCCTCGTCACCGAATCTATCTCGTTGCGCTTCTCAATGTTTAGCAGCGCGATACGTGCACCATCACCTGCAGCGTTCCCGACCGCATAAACTTTCTCAAGCTCGCAGTCGGGTATCAACCCGATCAGCATGGCTTTCTCTTTATCGATATAACTGCCAAAACCGCCAGCCAGGATGATTTTATCAGGGCTTTCGAGGTTCATGCGTTTCAAAAGGGTCCGCGAGGCTGTGAAGAGCGCTGCCTTCGCCAATTGAATTTGGCGTACATCCTGCTGGGTGATCGGGATGTCTCGTCCGATGGAGGTTTCTTCCTTCCAGGCAATGACATACTCCCAGCCTGATTCTCCTTCTCGAACACGGTTGGTACTTAAATTTTTCTTGAACTTACCCCGAGAGTCCACGATCCCCGCTCGGAACAATTCTGCCACTGAGTCAATGATTGCCGAGCCGCAGATGCCTTTGACGTGACCGACGAATTCGGCGTGCTCGGTGTTCCACCCGTCCACGCCGATGACTTTGTACTTCGGTTCGAGCGTTGTTTCATCGATATGGACTCGTTCCATTGCGCCTGGCGCAGCCCGCATGCCATATTCTACATGCGCACCTTCGAGAGCGGGCCCGGTGGGTGTGGAGGTACATACCAAGCGTTTGCGATTGCCAAGGACAAGTTCTGCATTGGTACCAACATCGATCAATAACCAATTTTCATCCTGCTGATGAGGTTCTTCCGCAAGGATGACAGCGCTCGTATCTGCCCCGACAAAGGATGCGATGGTGGGCAGCACATGGATATTTCCAGACGCATTGATATGCAGCCCCAACTCGCGCGCCTTTATATCCACGGACTCGTGGATCGCGGGAACGAATGGGGCGAGCCCAAGATCTCTTGGGTGCAAATTCAAAAGGATGTGATGCATGGTCGAGTTGCCGACCAGGACCATTTCGAGAATCTCGTCCATTTTGATGTGCGCTGTCTTCGCCGCCTGTTTAAGAAGCTTGTTCAATGTCGAAATAATCGCTTTGTGGAGTTTCTCCAGCCCATCCTTGTGTTCGATGGTGTACTGGATGCGCGACATGACATCTTCGCCGTATACGATCTGCGGATTCATCTCGGATTCGGCAGCCAGGAGTTCTCCCGTCCTGAGGTTTGATAGATACAACGCCACAGTCGTCGAACCGATATCCACCGCAGCGCCATAACTGTCTTCGTGATATCCCGGTTGGACGTGAATTACCTCTTTATCGTTCCAAACTGAAACGGTCACGCTCCATTTTGAATCGCGAAGGGTTTTAGACAGGGAGCGGAGGCAGTGATAATCGATTGTCAATTCGTGCCAACGGGGCAACTTACCTTCCGTACCGCGAACCAATCCCATCGACGTTTCCAGGCCTTTGGCAAGGCGTTCCCAGTCTGCGATAGGACGTTCCAATGTCGGTGGACTCAATGAGACTAGGTATTTGCGGATGGCGGGTCTAACCTCGATCTCGCGATTGCTGGCACTTTTACGGACTATTTGTTTGTTACCGCGACTTTCTTCCGGCACATTGATTAGTACATCGCCGCAAATTTTTGCCTGACATGAGAGGCGGACTTGTCCGATTTCCCAGCCTTTCTCTTTCAAGAGCTTGGGTCTACGTTCAAGGTATGCGCGTTCTTCCGTGCCGACGGGGGAGAGGTTTTCCTGGCTCGATTCGATGTTGTACTTCTCGAAGCGACCCGCTTCCACCAAGACCATACACTTGCCGCAGGTGGCATTCTCAGCGCAGATCGACTCGATCTCCACGCCCAATTCCCGTGCCGCTGAACGGACGGATGTTCCTTCGTCCACCTGCCCGCGCCTGCCGGAGGGTTGCAAAATGATGTTGTGTTTCTTTGTCATAAGTTCACCGTAAGGGCAGGATTACCTCGCCCCTACATTTGCATTTCGTTTCGGAATCTCCACTCGTGCCGCTTCGGCTTCCAACTCTGCCAGCAACGCTTGCACCACTTCTTCAACTGATCCTTCACGCTCGATCCATTGTCCGCGTTTATACTGCTTAGCATAATCAGTCGTGGATGTTGCACCGATAGCCATCGCATATGCGTCGATCTTATTCTGTACCTTTTGCGAAAGCTCCTTCTTTACGGTCAGTCCATCCGCTTCTACTGTGAACGATTGCGGGATATCCTTCCAGTACATAACCCGATATTTTGCCATTGCGTGTAACCTTTCAAAATTATATATAATTTC
>CAZYLM010000200.1:0-5181 GCA_964648645.1 uncultured Anaerolinea sp. | reverse complement strand
CATGGACGGTGACCGGTGTGCCCGGCAGGACTCTTGCGTCGATGCCGCCGACGTTGGTGATGTAAATGAACCCATCCACGATGCGGACGACCATCATGCCAATGGCGTCCATGTGGGTGGCGATCATCACAGATGGGGTGGAGGAACCGTTTTTCTTTAGCGTACCCCGCTTCAGTCCATGGACAGAGGCGAGGGCGGATTGAGATATCTCATCCACCAGCGGAGTCCACTGCTTTTTGATGAGGTCAGCTGCGGGGGTTTCATCACCTGAAAGACCCGATACAGAAATCAGGGTTTTAAGAAAAGGGAGGATATCGCTCATGGTCCGAATGCTGTTGGAGATGCGGTGAGGGTGCTTGTCGGTGTGGTGGTGGGTGTGCTGGTAAATGTACTGCTAGGCGTGGGTGTCATGGTTGGCGTGTTCGTCGCTGTGTAGGTAGGTGTTGATGTGAAAGTGCTGGTCGGCGTGCTTGATGGAGTGTAAGACGGTGTCGGCGTGTATGTAAATGTCGGCGTGGAGGTGTTCGTTGCAGGTTGGAAGGGGGTAAATGTCAGTGTAAATGTGGACGTTACACTTGGTGTGAGCGAGATGGTTGGAGTGATAATGGAGGGAGTGCCGCTCACTGTGGCAGTGGCGGGGGTGGTGCTTCCTGTAACGGTGATCGTTGTTGTAGTGGTGGGAGTCGCATCGTCTGGGCTGGGTGCAAAAGAAAGACAAACAAAACCGGCGCAATAACAGGGAATTGTGGCAATGATGGCGACCAGAAGCCGTAGGCGGCGTCGGGCTTGGGGAGTGTCGGCTTCGAACATAATGCGTAGATTATAATCCATGAGATTGTATAACTTTCGATGATTCCACTGCATCTACGCATCGCTGGATTTCTTTCTTATCGCGACCCTGTCGAGATCGGTTTCGATTCGATTCACCTCGCCTGCATTTCCGGGCATAACGGGGCGGGTAAATCCTCGCTGTTGGATGCGTTCACCTGGTCGTTGTTCGGTGAAGCCCGTGGCAAGGGAACGGATGTGATCAATCTTGCCACCGATGTGAAAGCGGCGGAAGTTGCATTGACGTTCGAATATGAAGGCAATATCTATCGTGTGCAAAGGACGCTACCGAGGAATAAGAGTACGGTGTTGGAATTTCAAGTTTTGGACGATAGATCTCCGAATGCCAGACGCAGCCTGGAATCTGCATTTGATGGTCGTTGGCGCCCGCTGACTGAGAAGACAACAAGAGAAACCCAATCACGTATTGAACAGACTCTCCGGTTGGATTACGAGACATTCATCAATGTGTCATTCTTCCTGCAAGGTAAAGCGGATCAATTCACTCAGAAACGGGCATCAGAACGCAAGGCGGTGTTGAGTTCAATTCTCGGTTTGGAGGTTTGGGAAACCTACAAAGCCCGGACCGCCGATAAACGCAGGTTGCTCGAACGCGATGTGGATGAGATCGATGGGCGAGTGGCGGAAATCGATGGGGAATTGGGAGAGGAAGAGGAAAGAAAGCGCCGCCTCGGAGAGTTGGAGCGGTCGTTAGGGCAATTGTCGGCGGTGAGAGAGGCGCAGGAGACTGCATTGGAGTCGATCCGGCGGAATGCAGTATTGGTCAACGAACAGAGAAAATCGGCGGTGGCGGCGGAAACTCAATTGAAGCATTTGCAGGATTCGCTGGCTTCCATCGTAACGAAGATCTCAGACAAAGAGAATGAACGCGCGGACTATCTCGGCTTGCTGGAGCGCGCCCAAGAGATCGAAAAAAGTTATAAAACCTGGCAACAGGCACGAAAAGAACTCGAAGCATTAGAGAACAACGCATCGCAATTCCGCGACTATGATGAAAAACGTCAGCCTTTGTTGCGTGAGATCGAAGTGGAGAGAGCGAAGCTGGAGCAGGAAAGCGAAGAACTCAGTAAGCAGCGGGCGGCGATCAGTGGACAAGCATCAACGGTGGAAGAGTTGGAATCGCAGTGGGGCGCGGCGCAGGCTGCCTTGAGGGAAGTGGGGAAGAAAGTTCAAGAGCGCGCTGAGATGGAAGAAAAACGTAACGAGGCGCGTGAGCGGCAGGCGGCAATGAGGGTGGAAAACGAGTCTCTGCGGCGTGAGATGGAAGAACTCAAGATCCGTATCGATGCCTTGAAGGTCGCCGATGGGGCGGAATGCCCACTGTGCGGACAGCCCTTGAGTGAAAGTCACCGCAAGGCAACATTGAAGGAACTGGAAAAGACCGGCAGGGAAAAAGGCGATGCCTTCCGCGCGAATAAAAAAGCAGCTGAAGAATTGGAAGAGCAGGTAGCGGGTTTCGAGTTACAAGTCAGGCAGTTGGCAGGTGCAGATAACGAGCGGATTCGTATTTCCAATTCCATTTCACAAATGACTCTGCAATTGGATTCGATCCGGCAGCAGAGCAGGGAATGGGAGAAAACGGGGGCAAAACGCTTGAAAGAAATCGAAAAAGTGTTGGATGGCGGCAAGTATGCAAATGAGGCGCAAAAGGCGCTTAAATCACTGGATAAAGAACTTGCAAAACTCGGTTATGACGTTTCAGCTCATGAAGCCAAGCGCAGGGAGGAGAATAAACTGCGCGTTGTTGAAGAGGAAGTCCGAAAATTGGAGTCTGCTCGAGAGTTGAGTAGAAGGATCGGAAACGAGATCGAAGAGTTGGAAGCGGAGGGCAGAAAGAAGAAAGAAGAACTTGCTGAACAAGAGAAAGCGCTTGTTGAGGCAGAAAAGCTTTTAGCTGAATCTGAAGCTGGTGCACCGAGTTTGCAGGAAGCAGAGGAAAAGTTGCTTGCGATGCGCGAAGACGAAAATAACCTACGTCAGGAATTGGGTGCGGCTCGTCAGCGGGTGGAGGTCTTATCAAAGCTGCGTAATCGGCGCATAGAGTATGAGCACCAGCGGGAAGCCTTGAGTCAGGATATTACCCGACACAAAACCCTGGAACGCGCCTTTGGCAAGGACGGTGTCCCGGCTTTGCTGATCGAACAAGCCCTGCCGCAGATACAACAGAAAGCCAACGACATTCTCGAACGCCTGAGTGATGGTGCGATGACGATCCAATTCTCAACCCAGGCAGAGTATAAAGACAAGAAACGCGACGACTTGAAGGAAACTCTCGACATTCAGATCAGCGATTCTTCCGGTGCGCGGGACTATGAAATGTACTCCGGCGGCGAAGCTTTCCGTGTCAACTTTGCGATCCGCCTGGCGCTTTCCGAGATCCTTACTCAACGCAAAGGGGCGCGTTTGCAAACCCTTGTCATCGATGAAGGATTCGGCTCACAGGACGTGCTCGGACGCCAGCGTCTGGTCGAAGCCATCAATACGGTCAAGAACGATTTTGCCAGGATATTCATCATTACGCATCTCGAGGAACTCAAGGATGCCTTTCCAAATCGCATCGAGGTGGAAAAGACGGAGCGGGGAAGTTCGTTGCAGGTGATGTGACTCAAGAGATCGGTAATTGGTAAATGGTAATTACCAGCCTCCAATTGCCATTTCCCAATATGCCCTACCTCCTTTTCTCCACCTTCCTCTTCATTCTTGCCATCCTGATCATCCATTGGATCCACGATCAATATCATATGGATATTGTGGTCGCGCGAGCCGCGCCGCCCGACCCTGCGCCGCTGGTTTCGGTGTGCATCCCAGCCCGGGACGAAGAGGTTAACATCCGGCGCTGTGTCGAGGCGGTTCTTCATCAGGATTATCCCAATTTCGAAGTCATAGTTTTGGATGACCGCTCCACCGATGCGACTCTGACTCTATTGAACGAGATCGCGTCCCGCGACTCTCGTCTCATCCCAGTCAGCGGCTCGGACCTGCCCGAAGGCTGGGCGGGCAAGCCTCATGCCTTGTACCAGGCTGCGAAAGCTGCCCGCGGCGAGTGGCTATGTTTCGTGGATGCCGATACCTTTCTCGAACCGTACGCGCTTTCATCGGTCTTCGCCAAGACGATGGAACAAAAGGCAGACTTGTTCACTGTTATCACCAACCAGATCCTCGTCACGTTCTGGGAGCGTGTCATCATGCCATTGGTGCTGACTGCTTTGACTGTTGGGTTCTCACCCAGAAAGGTCAACGATCCGAAACGGGTCGATGCAATATCGAACGGTCAATTCATTTTCATCAAACGTCAGGTGTACGATGTGATCGGCGGCCATGAAAGTGTGAAGGATAGGATCGCTGAGGATCAGGCGATAGCGCATCAGGTCAAATCGCGGGGGTATCGCCTCATCCTTGCGGATGGGATGCAGGTCATGAGCACGCGCATGTACACCTCCTTTGCAGGAATCTGGGAGGGTTGGACGAAGAATATTTATCTGGGGCTGAGCGTCCATCCCTGGTTGTTGGTTCTCGGGGCGTTCGGAGCTTTGCTTGGGATCCTAGCTGCGGTATTTCTTCCGCTTTGGATTGCTTTCGGATTCATCTGGCTTGGGAATGGGGGTGGGGTGTTTGCGTGTGGGGTGGCAATAGAAGCTTTAGGCGCCGCTTCCTATTTGATTTACATGCGGGTACGAGCGTCGAATTATTTTCACATCCCTGTTTGGTATGCATTCACCACACCCATAGGCGCTGGAATTTTTTCGGCGATGATCCTCGCATCTGCATGGAAAGTTCTCTCGGGGCAGGGGGTGACGTGGAGAGGGAGGAAATACAAATCGAATTAGTGATGAAAGTCATCTTGCAAATTAAGGGTTGGTTTGTTATATTTCGACATCTTTTGTTAAAAATAACAAAAGATAACAGAGGATGTCAACCCCTTGGATCGAGAACAGAAAATCCTGGAATATCTAAAGTCTCATGGGAGCGCTTCCATTCAAGCTTTGGTGGAGGAATTTGGCGTCTCCAACATGACCATCCATCGCGATTTGAACAAATTGGCTGAAGCGGGGCTCATCAAGAAGAAACACGGCGGAGCAACCCTGCCAAATACAGCCAATAAGATGATTGACGATATCCCGGTTTGTGCCATGTGCAGTAAACCCGTTTCTCAGCGGACGGTCTTTATCGTCAAATTGGAGGATGGGAAAGAACTCCGTGCATGTTGTGCCCATTGCGGGTTGATGCTCCAAAGTCGCTCCCAAAAGGTATGGCAATCTTTAACAGCGGATTACCTATATGGACACATGATCAGCGCAGGGCAGGCGTTTTACCTTGTGGGGAGCGAGGTTA
>CAZYLM010000199.1:0-5313 GCA_964648645.1 uncultured Anaerolinea sp. | reverse complement strand
TACACCATCGTCATCGTGACGCATACATTACGTCAGGCAAAGCGTCTGGCAGACCATGTCATTTACATGTACCTCGGCGAAGTGGCAGAAGCTGGTCCTGCGCACGAAGTCTTTACCAACCCCAAACACGAACGGACTAAGCAGTATCTTGAAGGTTTATTCTAATGCTCAAAATCCCGAAGATTATTGCCTTCGGGATTTTTTATCGCCAATGTAAATTTTCGCTAAGCGTCGGGCAGTAGGTTTTCCATAAACAGTATAATAATTTCAGGAATTGGAGACAATCATGAGAATCAGACGTATCCTCCTCTTGATCTTTATCGCTTTCACGGCATTTGAAACTGCCTATGCTCAGACGCGTGACCCCATTGCAGTCATTCTCACAGCGGATGGTCCCATTATGCCGCCGATGCTTGAATACATCAAACGCGGCATTGAAACCGCAGAACAGCGAAACGCGGAAGTGGTCGTCATCGAATTGAACACTCCCGGCGGAAGCATCGAGACCATGTTGGAGATCATCACCGCCATCCGCGCCAGCGAAGTGCCTGTAGTCGTATATGTCGCCCCAAAGAATGCCATTGCCGGTAGTGCCGGTGCGATGATCACCATGTCTGGTCACGCCTCCGCCATGGCACCCGAATCTTCAATCGGCGCATCCAGCCCTATCAGCAGTTCCGGGGAGAACCTGAACAGCACAGCCGAAGAAAAAGCCAAGGAAATAACCAAAGCCGCCATCCGCCCATTCGTCACACCGCGCGGAGAAAATGCGTTGAAGCTCGCCGAAGCGATGATCGACGAAGCCAAAGCCGCCACTGCCGATGAAGCATTGGAAGTGGGGTTGATCGATTTCATTGCCGATGACACCGAAGACCTCCTCCAACATTTGGACGGCTTCACCGTACAGCTGGAAGGTGGTCCGCTAACGCTCGAAACAAATGGCATTGAGGTTCAACCACTCAAAATGAGCTTCATCGAACAATTATTGCTAATGCTCACCGACCCGAACATTGCATTCCTTTTGCTTGCCATCGGCGTGCAGGCGGTCCTCATAGAGCTCTCCAGCCCGGGCGGCTGGGTGGCAGGCTTTATCGGCGCGGTCTGTCTTACGCTGGCGGCATACGGCATGGGCGTTTTGACCGTCAACTGGTTCGGGATCATCTTTCTCATCATTGCGTTCGTATTATTTGTGCTCGATATAAAGGCGCCAACCCATGGAGCATTAACAACGGCAGGGGTCGCATCGTTCATTATTGGCGCGTTGGTGTTATTTAATTCACCGGGCACGCCGCAATTCCAACGCGTGTCCGTCCCGCTTGTGATCGGCACAGGGATCTTCATTGGGCTGATTTTCTTTACGATCATGATGGTGGCACTGCGCTCTCTGCACAAACCAGTGGAAATGGGCGCAGAATCCTACGTTGGGAAAACAGGAACAGCCAAAATGTTCGAAGGCGAGGCGGGGCAAGTCCAGGTGGAATCGGAACTTTGGAGCGCTGAAAAAGCCGAAGGGTCCGGTGAGATTCGTAAGGGTGATAAAATCGAAGTCGTCGAAGTTCAAGGATTGAGATTGATCGTTAGGAAAAAATAATATCGCGCTGAGCGGAGCGCAGCGAAGTCGAAGCGCCTTGATGGATGTCCTTCGTCTTCGTGGCGCCTGGCGCCACTCCGCTCAGGACGGTTCACACAAGGACCCTATGCCTGTCACCCCCACCCGAGACCGGGTTTCCCCCCAAACTGAATCGCGCCCACTCCGCCGCCCGGAGTGGATCAAAGTCCGCGCGCCTTCTGGTGAGACCTATGAATGGCTGCATGGACTGATGCGCAAGAAGGAATTGCACACGGTATGTGAAGAAGCCATGTGTCCAAACCTTGGCGAATGCTGGGGGAGCGGGACAGCCACCTTCCTCATGCTCGGCGACGTCTGTACGCGAACCTGTGCGTTCTGCGACGTCAAACACGGCAAGCCTGCATTACTGGATTGGAACGAAGCCGAACGCGTGGCTCAAGCCGTGAAAGCAATGGAGTTGAAGCATGCGGTCATCACCTCTGTGAACCGCGACGAACGCCGCGACGGCGGCGCGCCGATCTTTGCCATGGTCATTCGCCGCATCCGTGAATTACTGCCTGGATGCTCAATTGAAGTATTGATCCCCGATTTCAAGGGCAGTATCGAAGCCTTGAAGATCGTCATAGACGCCCGCCCCGAAATCTTGAATCACAACGTGGAGACAGTGCCGCGTTTGTTCAAGACCGTCCAACCGCAGGATAACTATGAGTGGGCGGCAGCGACTCTTTCCAACGCCAAGAAGCTCGACCCCGAAGTGTTGACCAAATCAGGCATCATGCTTGGACTCGGAGAAACCGTGGACGAGGTCAAAGCCGTGATGCGCGACCAGCGCAGTTGGGGCGTGGACATCCTCACCATCGGTCAGTACCTGCAGCCGAGCAAGAAGCACATGCCCATGGATCGCTACTACACCATGGAAGAGTTTGCTGAACTGCGCGAATTCGGCAAAGAGATCGGCTTTAAGTGGGTCGAATCGAATCCACTGGTGCGCTCTTCATATCACGCAGCGGAGCAGGTCCGCGCTTTGAGCGTGGTGCATCGCAAGTTGTATGGGGAGAGCGCAGTGGGCAACCAATTACAAGTGATTGGATAATAACTTGCCCGCAATTCCGCCTTCACCGGCGGAATTGCCTTTTAAAACCATCTTCCAGTATTGGGCACTTTCCAGTTAGCAAGGCTAAAATCCGATGCAGATTTTTAGTCGTATCACCTCTTTTATCCGTCAGGAAGCGTTCAATGACTACAGACCAACTGACCACAGAATTCGAGAATTTCCGAAAGGAATTGAGGTCTTTCGCCCTCAGGCTGACCGCCAATATTCAGGATGCGGAGGATATTGTCCAGGAAACTTATATCAAAGCCAGTGCAAAGCTCGCCATGTTTCGAGGGGAGTCATCGCTGAAAACCTGGGTCTTCAGTATTGCATCCAATCTCGCTAAAGATCTATTACGCGAAAAGAAGCGCTGGCCTGAAAATGTGACCGATATTTGCAAGAATGCGGCATTTGATGACCGTGAGTTCTTTCAGGAAGCCCTGCATATCCGACAGACGTCGCCCCAGGGAAATTTCGAGATCAAAGAACATGTTGCCTTGTGCTTTACCTGCATTTCAAAATCCCTGCCACTGGAGCAACAGATCGCGCTGCTGTTGAAAGAAATCTATGGCTTTAAAGTGCAAGAGATCGCCATCATTATGGATCAGACCGAGGCGATGGTGAAATATTACTTACACATCAGCCGCGGACGGATGATCGAGGTCTTCGATCATCGTTGTTCTCTTATCAACAAACAAGGCATCTGCCATCAATGCACAGAGTTGAACGGTATTTTCAACCCCAAACAAAAAGCACAGGAGGAGGTTGTCAAGCTCGAGATGGCGCGGGATGCTGAGAACAAAGACAAGGAAACCCTGTTCGACCTGCGCATGAAGCTCCTTCAGGAACTTGATCCCTTTGAGTCTGGTGCGGCGGCATTGCAGTTACACCACCTGGAACACAACCGCAAAGTTATGGAGGAACATCTGGGGGAATCCGGCTAAAAGCCTATCGTTTTTTGTCCGTTGATCGTCTAAAGAAGAAAAGGAGTTTAGAAATGAATCCCGTGACCAATATCAAAGCAACAACCAGAAAGGCGACCTTTAGTCGTGAAACCAGCGTGAGCGTGAATATCGAGGCAGATGCCGCCATCATTTGGGCATTGCTCACGAATGCAGCCGATTTCCCGCGTTGGAATTCGACCGTGATCTTCATCTCCGGCAAAATCCAAAACGGCGAAACCATCGAGCTGAAATCCACACTCGATGAGAAGCGAACCTTCAAATTGAAGATCAAGGAGTTCGTGCCAAACCAGCGCCTAGTCTGGGGCGACCCGATGGGGAGTCGAGTTTACAGCCTGAAAGAAACCGGAAAGGGCACACTCTTTAGCATGTCCGAAAAGATCGGAGGCCCACTCTTTCCGCTTTTTGCAGGAATGATCCCTTCGTTTGATGAGTCTTTCGAAAGATTCGCCGCAGATCTCAAAAAAGAGGCGGAGGATATACAGAACTCGAAAAAATAATGTGTTGATTCAGGAATAATACCCAACTAATAAAATCAAGCTCCATAATGGGGCTTGATTTTATTTCAATTCAGGGCGAGTCAAGTTCAACGATTGAACAACCAGGGCAAATTAGCATTTGCTTTTTTTGGGAAAAACCTGTTGTATAATGGCACAAGTACCGCTAAGTTGTAAAGACAAATTCTGCTGGTCTGAAATAGTGTAGTTTATCCCTGTTTTTTTAGAGCAACGAACTTGTTAGCAACATCTACGAGCGGTATTATGAACTCGCAGAGGTACCTGCGTCCAAACCAATCATTTTGAAAGAAGGAGAAAAAATGAATAAGCGTAATTTGTTCGTCCTGTTGTCGCTCATCGTGGCTGCTGCGATGATGCTCAGCGCCTGCGGCTCGCCAGCCACACCGGCTCCCACCGAACCGCCCGCCACTGAAGCTCCCACCGAAGCGCCGACCCCTGAGCCGACTGAAGCGGCTCCCGCCGTCGGCACGCCCGATCACCCCATCAAAGTTTTGTTCGTCCCCTCTGTGGATGCGAACATCATCACCACCGGCGGTGAAGTAATGGCTGCCGCCCTCAATGAAGCCACCGGCCTTACCTTTGAAGTGGTCGTCCCGACCTCCTACGCCGCGACCGTCGAAGAAATGTGCGCTTCCCCTGCCGATACCATGGCATTCATCCCCGGTCTCGGTTACGCCATCGCCAGCCAGCTCTGCGGTGTGGATGTTGCCTTCAAAGCCATCCGCTTTGGCTATCCTGTTTACTGGGCTGAATACATCGTTGCCCGCGACAGCGAATTCCAGACCCTTGCCGACCTCGAAGGCAAGAAATGGGGCTACGGCGACCAGGGTTCAACCTCCGGCTACATGGTCCCAACCGTTGAATTCGCCGCTGCAGGAATCACTCCCGGCGAACAGCTTCAAACCGGTGGTCACAACCAGACCGTCACCGCAGTGTATAACGGCGAAGTTGACTTTGGAACCGTGTTCTACAGCGTTCCTTTGAGCCCCGAAGGCGCCCCGATCTTCAGCTATGATGACTATCTCGCTGGCAAGATCACGGAACTCGCCCAATACGAGATCCCCGAAGAAGCCATCCCCAACTGCGCACCCGATGCTGACGGCAAGAAACTTCTTTGCGACGGCTACCGCATTCTCGATGCCCGCGCCAACATCCGCACCGAAGCTCCGG
>CAZYLM010000198.1:0-5315 GCA_964648645.1 uncultured Anaerolinea sp. | reverse complement strand
ACAGGAAATTCGCCCCAGAGAGAACGACCAACGCCAACTGCAAGCGGCTGCGTTCCCCACCGGAGAGTTCGCCGATCTTCTGTGAGACTTGTTTGTAGGTAAATAAATAGCGCAATAAAAACGCCGTAGCTCTTGATTCGCTCATTTCACCTGCATAGCGGACAGCATCCAACACGGTTTGATTGAAATCAAGTGTCTCATGCTCTTGCGCATAATGCCCGATCGAAACACTTGGACCGATCTTGATCTCACCCATATCCGGCATTTCTTTTCCAAGAATCATCCGCAGTAATACAGACTTCCCCGCTCCATTGGCGCCGATCAACCCTACCCGCTCGCCATGCCAAATAGTTTCATTGATATTTGCAAATACACGCTTCTCGCCAAACGACTTGGAAATATCCGCCAACTCCAGTACCTTATTCGAGCCTCGCCAGCCATTCAACTGCATCTCCATGCGGCGACGTTCCGTCACTGGCTTCTCGACTTTGTCCATTTTATCCAGCCGCTTTTGCATGGTCTTGGACTTGCGCGCAAGGTCTTCGTTGTCATAGACCTTGCCCCAAATGGCAAGGCGTTTGATCGCTGCTTCCAAACGCTTAATGGTCACCTGCTGGGCGCGGAACATTTCCTCCTGCCTTGCCAGGCGCATTTCTTTATCTGCCATATAAGAGGTGTAATCGCCTTCAAAGGTGGTCATCTTGCCATCTTCGAGTTCGGCGATGTGGGTGACGGCAGCATCGAGCAAGTAACGGTCATGCGAGATGATGACTACTGTGCCATCGTATTCGCGGATCAGTTTTTCAAGATACATCTTGCCCGGCAGGTCGAGATGATTATCCGGTTCGTCCAATAACAAGATATCTGGATTCAGCAACAACAGTCGCGTCAACCCAACCAGTTTCTTCTGCCCGCCGCTCAACACGGAGAGAGGCTTGGTCAACTCGCCCTGAGCGAGTCCCAGCCCGAGCAGGGTGCTCTTAACCCGCTCCGGGTACGAGTCACCGCCGAGAGCATGATACTCTTCGATGAGCTGATGCTGCCTTTCAAGTGCATGCTGTAATTTTTTTTCATTGCCATACACTTCGGGGTCACCCAAACTGGCTTCGACTCTTTCAAGCTCCGCATGTACCTCACCTACGCGCGGATTGCCCGCCATGGCAGCGTCGAGCGCCGTCAGCGTGAGGTCAAGCTCGGGGTGTTGCGGCAGATATCCCGTTGTGATGAGGCGGGCGCGTGTGATGCTTCCACCCAATTCAGGAGCATGTTCCCCTTCGATAAGTTTGAATAGCGACGACTTGCCCGCGCCATTCGCACCGATCAGACCAATGCGCTGCCCGCGCTGGATCTCCCAGTTGAGATTTTCGAAAATGCGTTTGGCACCGAGGACGAGTGTGATGTTGGAGAGTTGAATTTGGATCATTTCTTTTTCTCTTGCTCATGTGGGGGCTAAGCCCTCACATGAGCAGATCAGGTTAAACAAAAACGCCGCAGGCGGCACCTGCGGCGTGTGAAAGCAACGTGACCTTTCAGCATACAGGCGCAATACGAAAAGGAACGGCGTAATCAAAGCCATTAATAGCCATTGCGAAAAGGGGTTTGCTTACTCTGAGAATGTAAAGCATACCCGCGATTATACCTGAGTTTCCGAGTCAAGCAATTCTTGAATATGGTTAAGCACCTTGGGGTTGCGCACACCACCATAAAGGATCTTGGCAGCGATCTCTTTATCAAAAACTTCCGAAGCGCCGAGGTCTCCGGCAATCAAGTGGAGCAATTTCTGGTCACATTTGTTGAGCAGATCGGCGGGAGATTTTGTATCATCGGGGATCAACATCGTGCGATCCATGATCCGGTCGCTGCTTTGATCGAATTCGAAGCAAAAGGTATGGAAAAGTTGATGAGCCGTATCCAGCGCAAGCTGTGACTCTACCTTTGTGTTGGCAAACACCGCCTGCGACTTCTCTTTTAATTGATTGAACGTGATCCCCGGATTCTCTGTGACTATGTCGTAGATCTTGTAAATGACCAACGGACGATGAGGACTGGGTGTCATGCGAATCTTATGTGCAGACAGTAAATTGAGATACCGCTCCAGCCGTTTTTCAGGCGTGATCGGTGCAGCGGGTTTCTGTGCAGGCTTCTCCTGCGGTTGCGCCTTCTCTTGGAGTTGAGGTTTCTCCTGCTGCTGGTGCTTTTCCTGTTTCTGCGCAGGAGGGTTATTTTGTTTGGTTGGTTGTTGTTTCTGCCCTCCGTTCGAAGGGGTTTCCTTCTTGAACTTGCTTACGCCCTGCCATTTGTCGTAATACACGAACTTGTCGCAGGCGCTGACGAGATAATCTGCAGTGGTACCGCTGATACCCAACCCGATGACGGTCTTGCCGTTGGCGCGCAAGCGATGGACCAACTCGGTAAAATCGCCGTCTCCTGAAGCAAGTAAAACATGTGTGAACGAATCACGTCCGTTGTAAAAAAGTTCCATGGCATCGAGCACGATGCGAATATCGGCAGCATTCTTGCCGCGCTTGCTGTTGACGTGGATCAACTCCACACCCATGTTGAGAAGTTGACGCTGTTTCGTGGCCGCCTCTGCCCAGTCAGCGTAGGCGCGGCGCAAAACCACACGTCCGATCTGGGATGCATAATTGAAAATACGGTTCCAATCCACATCGACCCCCTTGCCAAAGGCTTCTTCCACGCTTATTTCAATATTGTCGTAGTCGATAAAAACGGCTACTTGTGTTTCCTGTCCCATAAAACTCCGGAATTTTCATAAAGCTGGCAAAGTTTGTGCTTTTCCAGCCTGGTATTTTGCAAGAGTATAGCATAGGGTTAAATTTCTGTGGCAAAATAAGGCATGCCCATCGAATTGACCACGCTCAGCCAATCGTCATTGCAGGACTACAACGACTGCCCACGCCGTTTTGAACTACGTTATCTTCACCATTTGGCGTACCCCGCCATCGAAACCGAACCCGCTCTTGAAAACGAAATGCACCAGCGCGAAGGTGAGCAATTTCACCGCCTTGTTCATCAGTATTTCACCGGCATTGGTTCAGAACAGATCGGCAAATTGGCAAATTCCGATAACCTTGAGCGATGGTGGGGAAACTTCACTGCCAACAAAGACCTGTACAGAATGCGAAACCTGCCGGGCATCCGGACTGAGGTAACCCTTTCAGCACCATTGAACTCGTTCCGCCTCATCGCAAAATATGACCTGATCGCCAGCGATGGAAAGAAGTTTTACATATACGACTGGAAGACTTATCGCAAACGACCTAAGAACGAGTTTCTTGCCATCCGCCTGCAAACCCGTGTTTATCGCGCGTTGCTAGTACAAGCCGGTGCTTTCCTCAACGAGGACAGACCCATCGCCCCTGAACAGCTTGAAATGGTGTATTGGTTCTCCGATTTTCCAAACGAGCCAGCCCGTTTCCCTTATGCGACCAACCAATTCAAACGGGATTGGGATGCGTTGACTCGTTTTGCGGAGGAAATCAAATCCGCTTCAGACTACCCGAAAACTGAGGACACCAACCGCTGCCTTTATTGCCCTTATAGGTCGTACTGCAACCGCGGAGTCCGTGCGGGGGATGCGCTTGATTCTGAATTGGAAACCGAAACTGAGGAATTGTTCGATATTAACTTTGAGCAGATCGGAGAGATTGAGTTCTAACGTTCGACATAAACGCCGAAATGGTTTGCCACAGGCCGTTCCCGCCCGGGGATGTAATTATCAATGGGAGAATTCAAGATTTCAGCATTCCCAAATGCATCTTCCACAACAAGAGTTGAAGAACCGCCACCATCCAAAGCCATGGCGAAATGCGCGTCGAAGTCCTTAAGTAAATCGGCGAGGTCTTGATATGTCGCACCGTTGCTGTAGAATGGCTGGCGTCCGTCCACCACCACAAGGATCACGTATCGACCATTCCGGTTTACGCCGATCGCTGTACGTGGATGAAGAATGGAATCATCCAAACCTGCTACGATTTCGCCTCCTTGGATCAACATTCGGTCGCCGGAGAGTGCCTGGAATATCTTATTCGGCGGCAGATTAAAGGTCAAGTCATTGCGGCGGCTTACAAACAAGGTTGGTTCGGGTTCTTCATCTTGTAAACCATCGGCATAAATTTTTCCATTCGATGCTGAAAATCCCAGCGGTGTGACGGGGTCACCGCTATGCGGGTAATAATCCACGGGGGAACGAGACCACCACGGATAAAACCCGTCACCGTTTATGGCGATTTGCACCCCAAATTCCTGCAGGAATTCCGACGTGGTCCGCGCCTTGAGAGTACCGCCGTCAACATCATCAGTGGGTGTGACTAAAAAGAGAAAATCCCCCTCCCGCCTGTCGATGATGACAACATGCGCGATCATAGCATCCGGCAAGTAACGAACGACCCGCCGGTAGGTCACCCCATCAAATAGCTGGCGATTGACCGGGACCGGCACAGGGCGACCCAACGTGAACAAACCATACACCCCAAGCAACAAGATCAGGGTTAGCGGGCCCCCCAGTACTATGCGGGAATATGTTTTCTTCATTCCTTGATGGTATCAAGTAAACATGAAGAACAACTAAATATAGAATCCGCATTTTCACCGATCGTCCGCGTTTTAATTGCTCTTAAAAACAAACTCACCCACGAAAACTTAATTTCGGGGTGAGTCACATTTATGGCAATATAGATTTTATGCCAACTGCGGGGTTCCACTCTTCTTGCCAAACGGCGGCGGGAAGATGGCTTCGAATTCCTCGCGCGTGATGGACTCGACTTCAAGGAGCTTTCCAGCTACCGCATCCAACTGTTTGCGATATTTCTTGACGGTGACTTTGGCTTGCTTGTACGCATCCTCCACCAGCTTACGAACCTCGCGATCTATTTGTTCGGCTACAGCCTCGGAGTAATCGCGCTGTTCGGAGATTTCACGCCCGAGGAATATCAATTCTTCCTTTTGTCCGTAGGCGAGGGTACCCATCTCCGTGCTCATGCCGAGGCGGGTGACCATGGCGCGAGCCATGCGGGTCACTTGTTCAATATCCCCAGAGGCACCGGAGGTGATGTCATCGAAAACGAGTTCCTCAGCGGCACGACCACCCAGGGCATATGCCAGTGTGGCAATCATCTTCTTGCGAGACATGAGGAGGCGGTCTTCATCCGGGCGGAACCAGGTCACGCCGCCAGCCTGTCCGCGACCAACGATGGTCACCTTTTGGACAGGGTCGGCTTCAGCGATGGCATTGGCTACAATGGCATGACCAGCTTCATGGTAGGCAATGATGCGCTTCTCTTCGTCAGAGATGA
>CAZYLM010000197.1:0-5393 GCA_964648645.1 uncultured Anaerolinea sp. | reverse complement strand
GTGTGAACAAAATCCGTTTCAACTTTCAACAGGTCCAATAGATTTTTTGCTGTATATCGTTACACATCTGCCATGCCACAATGCGGCAGTGTGCGGCTTGGCGTATGCACAGGTCCTCGCCCTGATAAGCGCCTTGATCGGCATCTCCGTTTAGCCCTCTCCCAAAGGAGCCCCTTTGGGGATGATCAGGGTGTTTATTTGTTGCTGTTTCCCCCCGCTTCCCTGCCCCCAGAATGGGGGGTAGGGAAGCAGGCGATAATCCGTATAATTTTGGTCAACCCATTAGAAAGCCCAGGTGCCTGCCATGAAAATTTTAGTTGCTGTGATCGTCTTCGCCCTAAGTATGTTCTGCGGATTGGTGATCGTCGCCAACGGCGTCCTTGCAGGGAGGTACGAGACTCTCTTTCCATACACCGCCAAGGCTGTTTGCAATGAGAACGAGGAATTGTCCCTGGAAAAGTCCACAAACACCACCGGCGGCACTCTGGTCATCGATGGGCAGGTGTACACCGATGTCGGCTTCACCGAGAACACACTTTATTGTGTCAACCAGACCACAGGCGCAACGCGTGACGTGACCGACGAAACCTATGACGAGGTCCTAAAACTTCAGACGCGCATCGGTTGGTGGGTGACGATCGGTCTCTTTACCGTGATCATGCTGCCCGTCCTTATTTTCTGGTCCGCCATTCTCAAGCGCTTCGACCGCATCATCGGCTATCAACCACCGAAATGAATCTTTCCGTTGGGTGTCGGTCCGGTCCGCGCGGCAACGCTCCATAAGGAAAAGAACGGGGTTATGTAATTAACAGCTTTAGACAGGTGATCTTATGAAATCCATTCCCGTAATTAACTTGATCGGCGGTCTGTTCGTTCTTGCTTTGGCGTTCGGGTTTATCTTTCGTATCCCGCTGGCGCTTGGCATCTGGCCCTGGGAAGACGGCCGCTACTCATACCTCTTCATCGGTTCGATCCTGGCGGCAGTCAGCGCGGCAATGGTGTGGTCCGGCTGGACGGGCGAACTGGGCGTCCTCCCGGCCGGGTCGTTGAATATCTTTGTGATCTCCCTGGGAACAACCTTCTACTTCGTTTATCAAGCATTGCAGGGGCGCTCCGAACTCTTCATCTTTTCCGGCCTGACGGTCATAATGGCGTTCGTCAGCGGCGGGACCTTTTTACGGATGCACCGTCTGTTCAAAGCGAATCCGCAGCCCACGCCCATGCCTGTCCGCGTTTCATTCGGGTTCTTTTTCGTCGCGCTTATTTTGGCTGGAACCGCCCTGCTCCTAAGACAACCCATCTTTCCGTGGGAGTTAAACCCCGACTCATCCTTTGTGTTCGGCTGTATCTTTCTCGGGGACGCCTTCTACTTCCTATACGGTTTGCTCCGCCCCTCCTGGAACAACGGCTTCGGTCAGCTCTTGAGCTTCCTCGCTTATGACCTTGTGCTCATCGTCCCGTTCGTGCTGCTTCTCGATACCGTCCAACCCGGCCACATACTGAGCCTGATCGTTTACATCATCGTCCTGGTTTACAGCAGCAGCCTGGCGTTGTACTACCTGCTCATCAACCCGCAGACCCGTTTCGGCGTAAAAAGCAGATCATCCTAAAGAAGGCAAGCGCAGGACAATTCTCGCAGACCCCTCCACAGAGGGGTTTTGTGTTGCCGGTTGAAACCTTTCCCGCCAGAGACGGTCAAATAAAGCAAAGGAGCTGCCATGAAGATCCCCGGAGCAAACAAAAATCGACGCATCGTCAACGTTGGCATACTGGCAATTTTATTCTTTATCATAGGCTGCAACTCAGGGCAGGTCCCGGACCGCTCATTTCGACCGGTCATCGAAGAACCTGCCTTTCCACAGGGTGAAGGTCCGCTCGTATGTTTGGATGAAGCCCATAACAACTTCCACACCCTCGAGGGTCGCTTCTGGGCGTTCGGCGAATTGTTGCGCAAGGATGGCTACAACGTAAAAGCAAGCCATGAGGCATTCAGCGCATCCACGCTGGAGACCTGCGCCATTTTGGTCATCTCGAATGCCCAGCTCGACATCGAAGAATGGGATGACTACCCCTACCCCACTCCATCCGCGTTCGGGGAGGAAGAGATCGACGCCGTTCAAACCTGGGTGGAGGATGGCGGGTCCCTGCTGCTGATCGCTGACCATATGCCTCTTGCCGGTGCCGCCTCAGACCTCGCCTTGGCCTTTGGAGTGCTTTTCAATGATGGCTTCGCTGTAGCCGGGTTCGCTGACCTCGATCAACTGGATGAAGCCTTTGATACGCCGACCATCTTTTCCCTCAAAACGAAATCCCTCATCCCAAGCTCCATCACACAAGGCCGGTCTTCGAGCGAATCTGTGACCAGTGTCCGCAGTTTTACCGGGCAGGCGTTTCAAGCACCCGAATCCGCACAGGCTGTACTCATCCTGCCAAGTGACTTTGTTCTTCTTATGCCGGTAAAAGCCTGGGAGTTCTCACCCGATACCAAGGTCATCCCTGCAGGCGGGTTGCTGCAGGGCGCCGTCCTTCCGTTCGGAAAAGGCCGTGCCGCCTTTTTCGGGGAAGCCGCCATGTTCAGCGCACAACTTTCCGCGGGCAAGCCGATGGGAATGAACGCTCCCGGTGCAGAACAAAACTTCCAATTGGTTTTGAATGTCGTGCATTGGCTTTCAGGAATTTTGAATTGAGGTATCTTTCATGTCAAAGAAGAGGATAATTTTCTGGTCGCTATCCTATATAACTCTTAAAATCACCATGCCCGGACAGTATGTCCGGGCATGGTTCGTTTGCAATTCTTAATCTCGTTCTTAACGCATGTTAAATTTTTTCTTCATCAAAAGCTCGTAGACCGACGGGCTGAGCATTCCCATCGGGAACAGGCTGTTGAAGGCAGACTGCATCTTAGTGCGTATATCTTCGGGCATCTCTTCAAAGCTTTTATACGTTACACCTCTGAGAACAACGCCATCCAACCCGCCGTTGAGCAGGCTCTGGCAGTATTCATCATCCATAAAATCGCTCTGTCCGTTCCCGTCCTTGTCACCTATAAAGCCGTAGGTTGTATCATAGAGCTTCTGGTCTTCGGAGCTCATATCTTCAAAACGATCATAGATCTTTCCGTGAAATTCGATGGGTGTCATGCTCTCTCCTGTATATGATTGGTATCAAGGTTCCAGGCTATTCTACAGATTTCCCCCAAAGACAAAAGAGTACCAGGGTCTCATCTTGGATATATGGCGCATCACCTGTATGTACTAGCGTTTCCAGAACAACAAGGTCCCCGTCATGACTACATACATCAGGATGAAACGGATATTATCCAGCAGTTTCACCTTGCGCGGCTGAGCGACCATATCCCGGTTCCAGCCATCGGGGGTGAAGGCGGCGCGGAACATGCCCACCAATACCAGCAGGATTCCCATGCCCATGGTGGTGATTCCCGTCTGAAGGATGATCCACTCGAAGGCGAACGCATACATGAAGGTGTTCAGGAGGCGCGAGAAGACCGCCGAAGAAAAATCCCCCGAGCGGTTCGTGGATTCACCCCGGGTTGTGTCAGCTTCGGTCTGTCCGTTTCGCGCCGAACGCATCGCCGGGAGCGAATAAAAGATCATACTGATCGTAAAGCCTGCCAGCGCAGCCACGGTTACATGCAACCAATTCACAGGTGGGAACATAAGGACTCTCCTTCAATAATCAAGGCAGGATATCGCAGGGCGATCTCATGCCAGACATATCAGATTAGGGTCCAAGTTTAACCCGCTTCCGCAGCATTTGGTCCGATTCTTCAATGGGAAGTTGGGGGCATGCAGCACTCGACCAATGGTCATCCATCCATTGTGGGATTATTTCACCAAGTCGTTATCAATATAATCCGGGCATCCTTAAACCTTGCAAGGAAAAGAGTCCATGACCAAACATCGCAACATCTTATTCCCAGTTTTAATCCTGGCAATCGCCGCCCTGGCTTGCAACATGCCAACTGGCAACGCGACCGAAACCGCAACCGAAGCCCCCACGGAAGAGCCGACCGAATTGAGTCCTGAGGATATTGCCGCCACAACAGCAGCCGAGTCTCCCACCGAAGAACCGACAAATACCAAGGTGACCGTCACCGTCAGCCTGGCGACCAACTGCCGCACCGGTCCCGATGCGGCGTATCAGCTTTTGATGGTCGTTCAACCGGGCACTGAATTCGAAGTCGTTGGGAAATACACGCCCAAAACCTACTGGATCATCACCATGCCCGGTGGAGGGACCTGCTGGCTGTGGGGTCAATATGCCGCAGTCGAAGGGGACACAAGCAAACTGCCAGAAATGGCAGCCCCTGCCGCACCACCCGTTGCGCAATCGGATCCAAATTCGAACGATAACTCAAACAATAATTCGAACAACGATAACTCGGATGACTCTGAGGATAACTCCAACGATTCACAACCGAACCTGCCCCCGCCCCCTGCCACGCCTTCGAATGTAAGCACCAGCCGCCAATGCAACGATCTCACCAAACAAGGCGACTTATTCCCAAGTTATAAGATGTTCGTCACTCTCAGTTGGACCGACAATTCAGACAATGAAACCGGGTTCAATATTTTCAAGGACGGCACTCTCATTACAACCCTCCCGGCAAATACACAGCAGTTTACCGAGAACTTTGTTGTACTTCTCCCGCCATCTTCGAATGTGACCTATGGTGTGCAGGCTTTGGGTTCGAATGGCGCTTCAAACATTGCTACCGGATCTGTAAAATATTGCCCCTAACCCGACCGGGAATTAATGATCCATTTACCCTCCCCGATTTGGGGAGGGTTTCTGTTTAATTTCTACTGCCAGATCGGGAACTTGACCGTCGGTGCCGTAATTCTCATCATCGTTTCGAGCATCCCCAGGTTATTCGCCATAAGCAGCACCACAAAGACCAGCAGAAGGATTTGGAACCAGCGCTTTCCGGCAAGTTCGCTCCACGCCAATGCAAGGAAGAGCAGGATGGCATATGTCCAGTTCGTGGAGTAGAGGAAGACATCCTTGCCGTAGCGCAGGTGGAGGACGAAGTAAAAAAGCACAGTCACAATAAAAGCGAATGAAAAGCCGTTGTCCTGCTTGCGGATGTTTTTCAGGAAAAGGACTCCACCGAGGATGAGCAGCCCTGCCCAAATGATCGACAGCCCATCGCCCAAAAGCGATTCATAATTTGCCAGCTGCATCGGGTCTTTTTTGATCGAAGCACGGAACATCCAAACTTTGGGGAAGGGCAATCCGTCACGGATGACGAGCGGCTCGGGCGCGACGAAACTATGCAGGGTCATCACCCGGGCAAGATAGTCCGCTCGTTGAATGGTAGCGGGGAATTGGTTATGTCCCTCGCCTTCAAGGGTGGAGAAATCCCAGAAGTA
>CAZYLM010000196.1:0-5403 GCA_964648645.1 uncultured Anaerolinea sp. | reverse complement strand
CGGGGCTGGTGGCGCTGCATGTGACCGCCCTGCTGACACGCGGTGAAGCCATGCCTGATCTCGAACATGGTTGGGCGGCACTTCGGTCGGTCAACAAGTCCCGCGATAGCGGCGTGCAAAAGCATGTGAAGCTGCTCGATCCGCGCCCTGAGGTCGTGAAGGTGTTGGAAATGGTGGGTTTTTCAACTTTCTTCGATATTTTCACCGACCGTCAAAAGGCACTCGCGTCCTTTTCTTAATCTTCAAACCACAGCGATGCAGGCATGCCTGCATCGCTGTTGATTCCAACTTTACGGGTGTAATCGATGAAACGCAATCTCGGTAATATTATTTTTATTGTATTGGTCGTTGTAACCATCGTAGTCTGGGCGGTCTTCCCCCCGGAGCGCGATGGTGTTGAAAATTATGCACGGTACCAGGTGGGTATGACCCTCGGTTCGCTGGTAATCGTATTGATGTCGTTCTCCCTGTTCCTTTCCACCCGTCCGCGCTGGGCTGAACCGTTTTTCGGTGGGATGGACAAGATGTATCAGACGCACCGGCGCACGTCCACATCGGCTTTCCTGCTGATGTTCGTGCATCTGTTGATCGTCCCGCTTCATCTCATGGATCTGGCTGTGGGCAACTACCTGGCCATGGTTTCCTTCCTCGGGTTCATTGCCATCGTTCTACCGACCCTCGCGCCACGAGTGCCCTTCCTCAATAGGCTTACTGGCGGGACGTATGAGGGTTGGAAACGGCTGCATAGTTTCATCGGCATCTTTTTCATCCTGGGCTATGTCCACTCCATTACAGTCCGCGCGCCGACAACAAGCATTGCCATCAATTGGAACCAGATCTTCGTCTTCCTCGGTATCGGCTCATACCTTTACACAGAAATCCTCAGCCGCTTTGTTGGCCGGCATGTGCCGTATACAGTGGCGGCGGTCAACCACCCAAATAACTCCACCACTGAAGTGGTGATGCGCGCAAAAGGCAGATCGATCAAACATGCACATGCGGGTCAGTTCCTGTTCGTGCGCTTCAAGGGAGACAAGGTGTTGGATGAGGCGCATCCTTTCACAATTTCGAGCGCGCCGCATGAAGGCGAGCTCAGGGTCACGGTCAAGGCGGTGGGTGATTTCACCCGCCATTTGTTTGCCAATCTCAAGCCCGGCATGGAAGCGGTCGTCGAGGGGGCTTATGGCTTGTTCAATTACAAGGCTGGTGGCGACAAACAGGTCTGGGTGGCAGGCGGCATCGGCATCACCCCCTTTCTTTCCTTCCTGCGAGACCTGGAAACAGAGCTGGCTCATGATGTGCATTTCTATTACACGGTCAGGCACCCCGAAGAAGCTGTGTTTTCGGATGAGATCGAAACCATTGCGAAGAAACATCCCAGGTTGAAGGCACACATCCGGCATTCCTCCGCCCATGGCTCGTTGACCGTTGAAGAGATCGTCAAAAATGCCGGAGGTGATGTTCGTTCGCATCATATCTACATGTGCGGACCCTTGCCCATGGTGCAAGCCTTCGAGAAGAAATTCCTGGAAGCGGGCGTGGAGGCGGGGAACGTCCATTACGAGGAATTCAATTTCCGCTAGTCAGGAGACTTTTATGCAAATCTCTTTTTCGAACCACGGAAGTGTAACTGTCATGCATTTGATGGGAGATGTGGACTCCTCCAACTATACAGATATCATTGTCAGGGCGCAGGAGGTTTACAACGACGGCGGACGCAACCTTTTGCTCGACCTGGAAAAGGTCCCATATGTGAGCAGCGCAGGGTTGATGGCATTCCACACCATTGCGCGCATCTTTGCCGGGCACTCCATTAAAGGCGGTGAGAATGGTCGACCGACCTTCCGGTCCATCAACCCCAAAGAGGATGCCCAGGCGCGCGACCGGTTCAAGTTGCTTAACCCGCAGCCCGCTGTAGAGCAGGTGCTGGATGTGATCGGATTAAAGCAATTCTTCGAGATCCACAAAGACCTGGATGCAGGGGTACAGTCCTTCTCGCCCTCTTGATGTAACTTTTTCCTGCCTGGTGCATCAAAAGATGGATAAACCATTTGATGTGAGGATAGGATCATATGTCGAAAAAGTCATCCCGGAGAAAAAGTTCCCTGGCACAAGGCGGACTGGCAGGATTTTTGCGAAAACCGGCTGGTCAGGTTACGGTAGTTGCTGTGGTGGCGCTGGTCATTTATCTGATCGCTACAAGTGCCGGCGGGGGCGTGTCGACCGCACTGGCGAAGGAGATCAGCGTGGACGAAGCGTACCAAATGTATCAGTCTGGGACCTTCGTTCTGGATGTGCGTACACAGGAAGAGTGGGACGAGTATCACGCCCCTACCACCACCCTGATCCCTTTGGATCAACTGCCGAACCGATTGAATGAGCTGCCAAAAGACCGTGAGATTGTTGTTGTGTGCCGTTCAGGGAATCGCAGCCAGCAGGGACGCGATATCCTTTTAGCGGCAGGCTACAATGCGACCAGCATGGCGGGCGGTTTGAAGGAATGGTACGCGAAGGGCTATCCCATCGAGGGCGCACCGAAGTAGGTTTAAATCAGGATACTCTGAATTATTTCCTGGTTACGACGACTGGCCGCAGACCGCGGTTGGTCGTTTTTTATTAGGCATCTTGTGTAAGTAGCTACAGAGTGTACAAAGACCTTTGAGGAATGGCTTGTAAACCTCATATTCTCTGTGAACTCTGTGGCATATGAGATTTTTGTAAGAGAACTATTGGTGAACGTAAGTTTGACTGGTATTGTGGATCAGTCACACCCTATAAGTTTAAACACTTTTGCGGACGGCAGGATGAAAGAAGGCTTGTACCAGGGGGGCTGGCTTTCAATTTTGGCTGAGTCGAAACTTTGGGATGTCCCACCAATGTAAATGTAAGCCACACCTTTCTGGCATAGTTGTTCATAGATTTCTGTCTGATCGAAGGGAGTATCTGGAGGTGAGGGTTCGATGGCTCGGGAGAGGAGGGGTTGTATCCATATGCCGGCGTCCACGCCGGTTTGTCGTTGTGACGCATCGAGCGATGTGACGTAAAGGTTGGTGGATGCGATCAGCACTTTTGCCTTGGGCGGGGTTGATCCGTCCAGCCAGGAAAAGGCAGCGAGGTCATCACGGCTCACGAAACGGCAACAATCGGATGGGTAAAGGTTATATTTCAGGGCGGTGTTAAGGAGCACAAACCCAAAGAGTGTGATGATTATGAAGCGTTGAATTAACAAAAGGTCTGGTCTGATGAGGCGGGTGAGGGTGCGAGTCATACCTGAGAGTCCCAATCCCCCTAAAAGAGAAAGTGGGATGAAGGTAAACATTTGCACGAAAGGGCGGTCAAGCAGGGTTTGAAGACCATGGATGGGAATGGCGATGGGAATGAAAAGGCAAAGATAGCAAAGCACGGACCATGAAAGCAAAAAGAAGGTGAAACGCGGGAATTGATGGGCGGAAAAAATAATGAGCACTGCAAGGAGAATGAGGATGGGAAAGTCCTTGTTGAGGTAGCTGTCAATCAGAGGTCTGAGGGCGGGGTCTTGCTGGATGAAGACTATTTCGAGAGAGAGGATGGCAGATAGCAGGACAATGCCGGAGACTCGATACGTTTTACTTGATCTCTCCCAACCAAATGTTAGAGAGGCAGCGAGAACCATCAGGCTGTAAAGGATCAGTGTTCGTGAATGGATGAGTGTTGAGGCGAGAACAGTGAGTGCAAGAAGGGTAAAGATCGGCTTACGGTTTTGGATCGAATTGTTTCGGTGCAGGGTATAACCCAAACCAAGTGCGAGAGGAATGAAGTAAAGACCCAGGAGGGCGGGATATTTACCCCAGTTCATCAGGTGTGCAGGCATATGAAAGCCGAACCCTGCAAGCAGGCAGGTGAACCAGGCTGCAGGGGATGAATCCGTCTCGAGTTTGACGATGAAATAAAAACAAAAGGGAAGAAGTGTGAGAAGAATCGGACCTGAGACAAGCATCAACTCGATGATCTCTTGTTTGAAGAAATAAGCAAGCGATGCCAGGATGTGGTGAAAACCGAGGTGATAATATCCTCCGGTCAAGGCTTTAGCTGCTGAGTTTGTTTGGTAGCTCTCGAAAAGAGACCGGATGAGTCGGTAATGCTCGGCTGAGTCAAAGTAGGAAGGCAGGACCAGGTCATGGATAAATGCGAAGCGCAGGATAAGGATGGGGAAAAATAGCGCAATCGGGATCAGATTCAGGGCAGGTATTGAGTCCGGCTTTTTTCTGAAGAGGAAAAACAAAGATAGGGATACCAGAAAGAGCGCGGCTATACCGGCAATCGCTGTATTGAGCAGAAAAGAAAGTGTATAGGTTAAGAGCGAAAGGATGAGCACGGGCAGTGCCCATCCCGCCGTGCTGAGTGAAAGAAGGCTGGCTTCGTCGAAAGTGTTGCCTGGCAATCGAAAAAGGATACCTCGCATAACGAGGATTCCCCAAATTGTGGCGAATAAAATTACAAGCGCTGCTGCAGTGTGTTGGGCGAATGCGGATTGACCGTCGAGCCAGGGACTCATTTACGGGTAATTGGGATAAGAAGGGGAAAGCGTGGGGGTGGGGGTCTCGTCGTTTGTATTTCCGTCTGTGGATTGCCCCGAATCTGATTGGAACGTCTCCGGGGTGACCGTCTCGTCGTTGTTACTGTCGCCAGACCCGATCTTTGAGATCGGTGTAGCGGGGGCTTCCTCCACCTTTGGGGTCGTGACGAAAAAGGCATTAACTGTGAACGTGCCTTGTGCGAGCAGACGGTCATCCAGCCTGGTCAGCAATTGGATCTCGATCCCTTCATCGAGGTTGAGTGCCTTGCCAGTGCAATACACGCTGGTTTCATCGACCTTGCTCCAAACGCATTCGTAGACCTCTGCACCTGTTTTTCTGACAATGTTCAAGTAAAAGGCGGGGTACCTCATACGCGGAACGAATAAATTCACAACTGTATCACCGAAGGCATCGCGCCCGAATGAGACGACGCATAACCGCGACAACCGCGCGCCGCAGTAGCCGAAAGTTTCCGGCTCAAGGGTGGGAGACGGAGTTTTACCAATGCCAGAACAAGCCAGCATGATGATAAGAAAAATTCCCGCGAATAGAACACGGGATGCCTTCGATGAATATAGAGAATGAATCATCGACATCATTCTACCATTTTCGATTTATCGGCATGCTCAATGCGGGTCGTAAAAGCCGTAAGATTTGAACGCGGAGACTTTTATAAAAAAGCCTGTCGATCTTTCGACTGTTCGACGGCGGGTGTTGCCAGAAACTTTGTATTAATAAAACGTCGTGCGCAGCACCGGCTGGAACAATTCCTTGCGGTGAGCGCAGACAGAGTCGATCTGGCACAAACTGCATTCGGGTTCGGTCATTTCGGGGCAGCGTTTGCGCG
>CAZYLM010000195.1:0-5420 GCA_964648645.1 uncultured Anaerolinea sp. | reverse complement strand
AGACGATGGCATGTGTTGTCCACGCCGGGTCGTTTGCCACAATCGGTGAAGCCTACGACGCCCTCGCCAAATGGATCGACGTGAACGGCTATCAGATCGTGGGACCGAGCCGCGAGTTGAACCTCAAGATGCCTGAAAAGCCAGGAGATCAGAACGACCCGAATACGGTCAATGAGATTCAATTCCCGGTGCAGAAGGTTTAAATAAAAAGAGACTGGCGTTTGCCAGTCTCTTTTTATTCATGATGAAATTCAGATCAGAGACAACCCACAAACACCCCGCCCCACCAATTTGTTAGAAGCAACACCTTATTCTCTTCAAAGTACATGATCGGCACTTGGGCATCGGGGCACCCGTCACAAAAGTCGGCACAAGAAGTGTTGTGATGCAGATGACAAAACACAAAATCGCCACCAGTATGGCAGCCACGCTACCGAGCTTGTTAAAGGATTATCTTTCATAAGATAATCCTCGCTTTGCAGGATTCTTCAATCAACCGAGCCTACAACTGCCTTGATAATTTCAAATCCCGCATTCAAAACTTTATCGTCCCTGTCAAAGTCCGGATCAAACGAACCGATCGCACCCGCACACACCTCAAAGCGGCTCTTGATCATACGAATGGCCGACAACACAAATCCCAATGGAACACCGCCAGGTGAATCGGCGTGATTTGCCAGCGCTTCACCCAAATCCAGCACATCCAAATCCATGTGGATATAGACCCGCTTCACATGCTTGCTCAATTCTTCAAGTGCCGCGGCAAAATCCTTTTGCATGGTGTCTACATTATCCGGTTCGACCAAACGAATACCTGAATGCCGGAGGTTGATTTCTTCCTCAACGTCATAATCCCGCCCGCCAACATGGATTACATGCTCTTCAGGGATCGGCACAAAACCAGGGACATGTTTCAGCATCGCCTTCCAACAACGTCCTGTTGCCATCGCCAAACCCATGCCATCCAATAATCCGCTCAGGGTGGTTTCGGGCGTGTTGAAATCGCCATGCGCATCGAACCAGATCATACCGACCGATTCCTGTCCGATGCCGCCCAGAACACCAACACTACAATGACATGCCCCTGCCAGCACAAAGGGAAACATTCCATTGGTAATGGATCGCTGAACTTCCCGGGCTAACACGCCATTCAACTCAAAGGTGGCTTCGATGTCCGCTATGAAATCCAATTGCGACACCAGCCTTCGGGATGTGGTTTGATGACCGCCGTCCCTGAGGATCTGTTCAACACCGCGCTCAATGAAGAAGTCCGGTCCACGCCCGGTGCGGAGACTTTCGTGCCCTGAGTCGTAGGGGATTTGGATGAGTTGAAGGTTCACTTTGTCACCTCGGTTAGCGCGTCCGATCGTACAGCGGATGATTTGCATTGAGTTGAAGCAAGTCCCATAAATTTCCGTATAAATCTTCAAACACGGCAACCAGCCCATACGATTCTTCTTTCGGCGATCGTATGAACTTTATGCCCCTGGCAACCATCTCATTGTAATCTCGCCAGAAATCATCGGTGCTGAGAAAAAGAAACACACGTCCACCGGTTTGATCCCCGATGAACGGTTCCTGTTCGGGCTTCGACGCTCTCGCCAAAAGCAATGTCGTTCCGTTCGAGTTGGGAGGTGACACCACAACCCAGCGTTTACCCTGCTCCGGTTGATAGATGTCTTCTATCAGCGTGAAATGTAATTTTTCGGTATAAAAAGCGATGGCTTCGTCGTAATCTCGGACGACGAGCGCGATGTGGATGATTGTTTGTTTCATTTCACGAAATACCAATGTCCATTTGAACCTAGAACGGCTTGAAGACCATCAGCCAAAGCACAATGGCGGGAATCCCGTACCCGACCAGCAACCATTGATACGGATTGATCTTCTTGAGCAAGGCAGCTACTTCTTCGGGGCTGGCGGGCGGCTCGGCAGGATACTCCTTACTGCCTTGCATGTATGGCAGACCGACGAGTCGACGCAATTGTTTGATCTGTTTTTCGTTGACGAGTCCCATCCACACAGCAACGAACAAAATCAAAACAATGGACAGCCAGATCCAGGCTCGATTCCAGATATGAATAATGAACGGCATCGTCAGTCCTGTTAATCCCATAAGCAGAAATGAAAACATGTAAACTTTGAAGGTGGATACAGATAAATCCAGCATGGCGCGGATGCGGGCAAAGTCCGTCTCAGAGCGGACTTTGAACACCATCGCCGCGGCAGCACCGTGAGTAAGGAAGAACGTTAGTGCGGACAAAACGTGAATGAATACCAACCAGCGAATAAACATAAAATTTTCTCCTTTACCGATATATTTTCGAATGGAATGTAACCGTTATTTCAACCTAGTTCTTGCCATCGCATACACATCCACATATTCTCCCGCGCGGAAGGCATAGCATTTCAGCGTGCCTTCGATTTCGAAGCCAAATTTCTTGTAGAGCCTCACTGCGGGTTCGTTATCACAATACACTTCCAATTCCAGCCGCTGGAGGTTGATCCAGTTATCCGCCAGGTCTGTAGCAGCTTGCATCAGCGCCGAGCCGACGCCATGACCTTGAAAGTCATCCCGTACAGACATGCCGATCTGCCCCGCATGTCTGCGGCGGGGATGATTGGGCGAGGTGAATAGATCCAATTGCCCTGCCATTTCGGTTCCCACCATGGCTGCAAGTCGGAACATGTCGTTGGGAACTTCCGCAATACGATTGCGCCAGATCTCGATGGAAGGGTAGGGAAGTTGCAGCGTTCCCCAAACCACTTTTGGACCTGCGAATATCTTTTGCATGGCTTCATAGTCACCAGGCTCTAATCGACGTATCATGATATCCATTTTGATTTCCTTTAGAACGGTTTAAGTATCATCAACGCTGCAATAATAAGAACAATGATTTCCTCTGCGTGATGCGCAATCGCATTCTTCCTGTCATTGAGCGCGACGCTCAATTCAGGAGTGACCTGTCCTTTCGTGAGAGCAGTTTGCAGAACCTTCTCCACATTCTTATTGTGAGGAATAAATACCATGGGGATCAGGGATAGCATGATGACCAACAGGATATT
The DNA here is from genome assembly GCA_964648645.1 of uncultured Anaerolinea sp. Lineage (GTDB taxonomy): Bacteria > Chloroflexota > Anaerolineae > Anaerolineales > Villigracilaceae > Villigracilis. Next base: position 2,354 of record CAZYLM010000195.1, on the reverse strand, counting down.
GGAAACCAGCAGCCAGTTCTGAGAAGCGCCTTGCAGAAAACCAAAGATAGGCCATTTCATCATCAGCGCCAGGAGGACGCCAAATGGAAGGATGGCGTTGCTCCAAGGAATGACCATGGCGCGGTCAATGCGAACTGCCACCTGTGTAAGGGTCGCAACGGCTTTCGCATCTTCGCTTTTCTTTGCCATGCTTCGCACCAACTGCCGCGCAAACATCCCGCCTGTTGTGATGGTTACCGCGATTACGTGTAAATACTTGACGATCAGGTACCAGTTCATTTTTCTCTCCTTGTTTTGCTGCTGATCATTAATTCAATGCCAAACGGATCTCCTTACTCCATCGTCACGGAAAAATCTTCTGATTTAACCAATTAGCGTAAATCAGCATTTGCTTTCAATACTTAATTTTGGTCATTCGACATCTTCACGTTTTATTTACGGGATCGGATTCCCGAAGCGACCCTGGCATAGTACGCTTCAAGCTGCATGGAGATTTTTTTAGCGGCGTTTATCAGTGGCTCACGCCCCTTAACTACCGTATCCTGCTCGAACTCTTCAAACACCCTGATGCCTGCCAGCAATGACATTCTCAATTCTTTCATGAAAGCTTTGTCTTCAGCCTCCAAGAGATCAAAATACGCCACTACGGAGGTTTTCGACAGATCCGTTTGACCCGGCTCCTTGCGAACTTGATTTAGCAGTGAATCATGCAATCCATCGATCACCCCTTTAACGATCTGAGCATTCTCCGACCGCTGGATAAGCACCACACGATTGCGCATGTGGTTAACATCTTCGCTCGAGGAACAAAGCCCGCTGGTCACAGCCCACAGCAATTCCAATGGCTCTCCGGTAAGCGAATTAATGTACTCGTTCAAAAACCGCTTATAGACCTGCATGATCAGCTGTATCTTATAGGGTGAACGCTCGGCGGGATTCTCGTTGGCGGTGGTCGCTTGTTCCTGGATCGTAAATTCATTGTGCAATGAGTTTTCCAACTCAACCACAAAATACAGGTAGCGCATCCAGATGCGGTATACATCCGCCAGTGTGACTGATTTCAAGCCGTCTGAACTGATATATACACCCCATGCCGTTCCGAAGTTGAGGCGACGTACGGTTCCGATCTCGTACATGCCCAACATGGAATTCACTTCAGGGTTCACATTGTGCAGAATCTTCTGATACGGCTGCGTGGCGTCCATGCCTGTATATTCGCGGACGATCTTTACGCCGCCCGGATGCAGGTGGGCAAATTCAGTGACGTCATAGACGCGCCCGTCGATGATCATCCAATAGCCGTGCTCATCATCGTTGTGCAGCGCGATCTCAGAGGCGTTGAAAGTTTTTTGTGCATCCAGATGAGACCCGGTGTATGTGGAAAAGATCTCTTGCAAGTAGCGTCCCTTGCCCACAAGATCGTAGAGAATCGTTTCGACCGCTTTTTTTCTTTCCTCTTCGGAGCCAGAACTGTAACGATATATGACGGCTTTGATGGCATCCATCACTGATGTGGCAAACCCGGTTCGTCCGCACACATAGAAGTAAGCACCCAGCCCGCCGTTTTCACGGCTTTGAATCAGATTCCAAAGAGCCTGCGCATTTGCTTCCATCAACATTTCATCCCCAATGGAATGTCTTTCGCCGGTGTCGAATACGAGTTGATCGCTGCTCCCGTTAGGAGGTTGTTGGTAGCGAATGTCATCTCGAGAGAAAGCGATGCGCAGATTCAGCCGTCCCTGAGAGATGAGGCGCGCAAGTTCATCTTGATAATATATGTCTGTTCGGGTGCGCGTCCCAAAGAAGAGCCAGGTCTCACCCGGCTTTGACTGTTGAGTACGCTTTAGGATGAAGCTCCGAAAAGGCGCAAACCCCGTCCCGCCTGCGATCATCACGATGGGGATGCTTTCATCTTCTGGCATACTGAACCGGGGCGGATGGACCACCCTGAAAGAGACTTTGCCCATGTCCTCTGGCGCGATCCCGGATGTGTCGGTGAGATAGTTGGACGATGTGCCTAATCGCTCCGCGTCACGTGAAAATTCTGTTTCTTTGGTGTGATAACTTAAGCGCCCAATCGTGAAGTGCAATTCCGATGCTCCATTCAAGCGTTCGCTATCTTTCATTACAGAAGAAACAGAATACATTCGAGATACTTCAGGGGGCACGATCCGGCAGATGCTTTCCAACTCACCGGGAGAAGCCTTCCAGAATTTTCGAACGTCAAAACCACCTTGCGAAATCAGATTTAATAGATCCCACAGTTCCCACTGGTCTTCTGCCCTTGCCTCAATGATTTTCTTGAGGGTTGAATTATGGGTAATTGCATGCAGGGTTTTGGCAATGCTTCGATC
>CAZYLM010000194.1:0-5431 GCA_964648645.1 uncultured Anaerolinea sp. | reverse complement strand
GCATGAGATCATCGATTCACAGGAGGAAAATCTCGTGCCGTATGATTGTGGGATAATGTTCTAAAGCCCTGTGCGAGATTCTGTTTATTTTTTTCAGTATCTTAGAGTCTAACCTTATTACTCCGTAAAAAATTAAGCTAAGAAATTGTAGATGTCATGCTGAGCGTAGCGACACATGCATCGCAGTGCGAATGCAGTGCGATGAGCATCTCTACACCAATCCCAGAGACTCTTCGCCTATCGGCTCAGGGTGACATGTAACCGTAGAAAGATATTCAGAAACTAAATTAACGCTGTACTTATTGTCGCAGCGTTCACAGAACTCATTACGAAATATCTCAAAATCTCTGTGATCGCTGTGGCAAAGTTTTTGCATCATACAATCACCATTTAAATTTTCATTTTCCCGCCATTATGATAAAATCCCGCCCGTCATAAACCAAAGGACGCCCTGGGGGAGCACGTGTGCCGGGCGAATGCCCCGGCGCGAGCCTTTAGTAAAATACCTTTTTGGAGAAACAGTATGCCAAGACGTTCTCTCGCTCGCCTGTACAAGGACGAGTTCTCAAGCTATTCACTTGCCAAATTCCAGCAGGACCTGCTCGCAGGTCTTACAGTCGCTGCAGTGGCACTGCCGCTTGCCCTTGCATTCGGCGTCGCTTCCGGCGCAACAGCCGCGGCGGGATTGGTCACCGCCATCCTCGCGGGCATCCTCATCGGCGCATTGGGCGGTGCACCGTATCAGATCAGCGGACCCACCGGGGCGATGTCTGCGGTATTGATCGTGCTCGTCCAACGCTACGGGCTCGAAGGTATTTGGGTCGCGGGTCTTTTATCAGGTTTTCTTCTTTTACTCATCGGCATCATGCGGCTCGGCCGCTTCATCGCTTTCATCCCGTCCGCCGTCATCAGCGGATTCACGTCAGGCATCGCCCTCATCATCTTTATCGGTCAGATCGACAACTTCCTCGGTGTAAAGACCGCAGCCGCCGAAACCGCCGCACTGAAATTCTTCGGCTACTTCAATGGAGGCTTCAGCCCGGATTGGCAGGCGATGGTCATCGGCTCGGTTGTCATCTTGACGATGGTCTTGTGGCCCTCCAAATGGAATACGCGCTTCCCGGCATCTTTGCTTGGTCTCATCCTCGCTACGCTTCTTTCCTCGACTTTGAATTGGTCAGCCCAAGTGATCGGAGACATCCCCCAAACCTTGATCCTGCACGACCGCCTCAGCCTGAGCAACGTCCCCTGGGCGAATCTCTCCGATTTCATCGCGCCGACCCTCACCATCACCGCATTGGGAGCGGTTGAGTCTTTGTTATGCGGCGCGGTCGGTTCGAACATGACCGGTGTGCGCATGCAGGCGAATCAAGAATTGATCGCCCAGGGGATCGGTAACATGGTCATCCCATTCTTCGGTGGAGTTCCAGCAACCGCTGCCATCGCCCGTTCCAGCGTGGGTATCAAATCCGGCGGGCAAACACGGATGGTGAGCATCATCCACGCGGTTGGGCTATTGCTCTCGATGTTCCTTCTCACGCCATTGATGGAGAAGATTCCGCTGGCTGCGCTAGCGGGTGTGTTGATGGTCACTGCCGTGAGAATGAGTGAGTGGGAATCAATCCGCTTCATGTTCGGCAAGGTCTTCAAGACAGACATGATCGCCTTTATTGTGACGATGCTTGCCACCGTCGTCCTCGATCTGACTCAAGCCATCTTGATCGGCTCCTTCCTGGCAGGGGCAGTCTTTTTGAACAAGATCGCCAGCATAGACATCACCGTACAGGAAGTGGATACCGAACGGCTTAAACAAAGGGGCATCGAAACCGAAGGGAAGTGCGCCCATGTCCGCGTGGCATTCCTCACCGGTCCGCTCTTCTTTGCGGCAACGGGTCAATTTAACGAGGCGTTCTCAGATCTAAAGGAAACACATGCCTTGATCCTCTCCATGCGCGGAGTCTCGCTTGTTGATACAGCAGGGGTCGAAGCGATCCACAAACTGCATGAACGTCTGCACAAAGGAGGCGGGACGTTGATGTTTGCGGGAGTTCATGAGAATGCCAGGCAAATGATGGAGCGCGGGGGATTGGTCAAAGCCATCGGGGAGGAAAATTTCTTCTGGTCCAGCGACCAGGCCATCGTCGAGGCAGAGAGGCGGGGATGTCAATTTTGCAAGTGAGGTGAGAAAGGTTGGTGAAGACCAGAAGTTCAGAGGTATATAAGTTTACTTTCTCATCGAACCAATCAAGCGATAGAGGAGAAAGCCAGTTTCGCTTCGAGTTCATTGTATTTTTCCGGGCTGATATATCCAAGGTCCTTTGATAGCACCAGATAATATTCGACTTCGGAAAGCGAGCCTTTGGCAATATCCAGATAACGTGCAAATTGAGGCATGGTTCCCGCACCTTGTCCCTCTGCGATATTGGCAGGAATGGAAATAGCCGCACGGCGTAACTGGGACGTTAATGCAAAAATTTCCCCTTTGGGGAATTTCTCCGTGATCTTATAAACAGATAACGTCATCTTATGCGCTCTCTGCCAAACCAACAACTTGCGAAAGCCTTTATCACTTCTTTCAGTTCCTGTGTTCATCATTCCTCCATTTCATTTTACCTACCAACAACCCTCTGAACATTTGAACCTCTTTTACTTTTGCAACAGCTCTTTCACCTTCGGAAAATTCTTGTAATAGCCGCGATAACTTTCGGGCAACATTGCTGCGATGCGACAGAAGACCTCATCAATCGATTCGCGCAACAGCGCATCCCGTTCTGCACCTTTGCTGGCGCGGATATCCGGCGGATAATAGATTTCGCCGTTTGTTGAGATGGTGAGTTTAAGTCTCTTAAACTTTTTCAACCGTGCAACCACATCGGCGTCTTCGGTACCGGTCAATGCCACCGGGATGATTCCCACTTTGGCAGTACTGGCAATGTAGATCGCGCCGGGCTCCGCTTTGAGCAGGCTGGCAGTTTTGGAGCGTGTGCCTTCGGGGGCAATGATCATCACTGCACCATTTTTGAGGCGTGAGATGAATTCCTTAATAGCGCTCATATCCGCTTCGCCGCGAGTCAGCCAGGTGACGTTGAAGATCCTCCCGGCAATTCTCCCCCACCAATATTTTTTGTATTTATCCGTCAGCGGGTGGATGAGGTCATCATTATCAAGCACGTAATACACGACCAACGAATCTAAACGCCCAAGATGATTGGCAGCCAGCATATAACCGCCTTCTTTGGGCAGTTTGCTCACATTGCCCCGTACTTCAATATCCGCAATCAACGGCAGGACCTTCCTGGCACAAAAGCGAAGGAATGAACTCATTGGTTTGCCGAAAGCAGCTCTTTCAAACGCGGATGCTCCGCATAAAAACCGCGGTTATGTTCTGGCAGCATGACGGCAATACGGCACATAATCTCGTCGGTAAATTCCTGTAATTTCTCTTCGCGGTTCTCTTTTGGGAAAGGCGGCAGGGTAAAAGTCTTCCCCGCTGTCAGCCGGATGGCCGTCCGCTTGAATCGTTTGAGGTTACCAAGGACAAGACGATCCTCCGATCCACTGATGGCAACAGGCAAAATGGGCCAGCCCATGCGTGAGGCGAGAAAAGCCACGCCCGGCTTACCTTGCGCCATTTTTTCATCGCGGGCGCGTGTACCCTCAGGAGCAATGACAAGGGTTTGTCCTTCCTCCATACGTTTCATCATCTCGCGCAGGGCTCTCAAGTCCGGGTTAAACCGGTCCACAAAGATGGCGTTAAGATGCTTCCCCAGCCAGCGCAGGATGCCATACTCCGCCCATTTTTCCGCGACCGGGATGAAAAGGTTCCAATTGTCGAGAGCGTAATAGGCGAGCGGCGCGTCCAGGAAACCAAGGTGATTGACCGCAAGAACGAACCCGCCTTTTGGCGGAATGTTCTCGTATCCTTTTAATTCCACCCTGGCAACCACCCAAATAACAAATCGAATGATTCCAACGATGATCCGTTTCATGGGGCAATTTTACACGGTTTTATCCGGGCAGATCGATACATCAAATAACACGACCCTACACAACACGAGTAATAAAAAAAACGCTCCACCCAATGGGCGGAACGCGGTAGGCTTATTGGGGTTTCATCCCCAGATGTAATCTGAATTGGTTTTATGGTGGGCATTCTTCTGCTCACCATAAGCATTGAACATCTTTACAAAGATGTCATAATCTGCCGGGGTCATATCCAAAAGCTGGAAACCGACATTGTAGATGGTGGGGTCATATGGATCGCGTTCACACCAACGCGTACGGGCAGAGAAGATGATGAAATTCTTTTCCGAGATCTGACTCATCTGGTCGATGCACAATTCCATGGTCAAGCCGACCGCAACGGGTGTGCTCGACTCAAGTTTAAAGCCGCCTGTGCTGATATCCGAGATCTGACCGATCAAATCCCCGGTGCGTTTATCCAACACGCGCATATAATACGAAAAATTTCTACGGGGTAATTTTCTCTTATTGGATGCCATGACGACCTCCTTACTCTTAAAGGTTCGCAATTTAATTTTATAGCAAACCAATTTGAGCGCTACAAAGGGAGGAGGTTTATCATGATATTGCAACGGTTATTCACGCCGCAAAATGTGAGTCAGGATGGTTGCCCCGGAGCCACCAATATTTTGAGCCATGCCGATGTATGCGCCCTCCACCTGGGTTGCCCCGCATTCGCCTCTCAGTTGCTGGGTAACTTCGATGATCTGATACATCCCGGTCGCGCCTACGGGATGCCCCCTCGCCTTCAGCCCGCCTCGCGTGCAAACTGGAATCCTTCCCTTGATCCCGATCTGCTGATCCAGCCCAAGCCTCACGCCCTGTCCCCGCTCTGCATAGCCCGTTGCTTCCAAAGACAAAGCCGCCATGATCGAAAAAGCATCGTGCAGCTCAAAAACATCGATATCACCAGGCGTGACACCTGCCATCGAGTAAGCCTGCTTCGAAGAAAGATACGCGGCGTTCAAGAACATGGGGTCTTTACGCGAGTGGATGGCGATGCTATCGGTTGCAGCAGCGGAAGCAGCGACCACGATCTTCGGCTGCCGTATCACTTTCTCGGCAGGGACGATGACCACCGCCGCCGCGCCATCCCCCACCGGGGAAGCATCCAGCAAATTAATAGGGGTTGCCACCATCGATGACCTTTCGAACTTTTCCACTGTCACTTTTTCATGCAGCCTTGCGAATGGATTATGCATTGCGTTAGCATGAGCGTTGATCGAGAACGGAGCAAAGTCTTCGTGTTTCCAGCCGAATTCATACATATACCGCCGCATTACCAGTGCGTTGATACCCACAAATGAAACGCCCTGTTCCACTTCATAGTCCGCATCTGCGGCGGTTGCCAACGCCGCTGTGACGTCTCTGCCAGCCTTATCTGTCATTTTTTCCACACCGACCACCA
>CAZYLM010000193.1:0-5448 GCA_964648645.1 uncultured Anaerolinea sp. | reverse complement strand
GCGGAACGTCTGGCATGAAAGCTGCCATCAACGGCGTGCCCAATTTCTCCATCCTGGATGGCTGGTGGCGCGAAGCGTACAACGGCAGGAACGGCTGGTCCATCGGCGAGGACAAGCCGGCGGAATCCTATGAAGCACAGGATGCCGCCGATGCTGAGAGTCTTTACAGCACACTCGAGCATCAGATTGTTTCGAAATTCTATGAACGTGACCCAAAGGAAATGTCGGGCGCGTGGGTTTCCATCATGAAAGAATCGATGAAGACCGTCATTCCGCAATTCTCCACCCGCCGCATGGTTAAGGAATACGTGGAGAAATTTTACGTCCCGGCGTTGAAAAAATAATATTGTAGTAGTAGGGGCGATGCATGCATCGCCTCTACGTAAGGATCAAAAATGCTCCCCGAAATCACTGTTATCCAGCTTGGCGAAAAACTGAAATCTGACGAAAAATTCATCCTGCTCGATGTGCGCGAACTTCCAGAGTTGGCTCAAGCCAAAGTCGATGACCCCAGGCTCGAGGTCGTGCCGACGAGCCGCCTTGCGGGGGAGGGGTTGGAAGCACTGTCTGATGCGGTCCGTTCGCAGGAGATTCCCATTTACATTATGTGTCATCATGGTAACCGCTCCATGCAGGTGACCATGTGGTTGATGCGGCATGGGTATAAGAACATATTCAATGTCAGTGGGGGGATCGATGCGTACGCAAGCCAGGTTGATCGAACGGTTGGTTTTTACTAAAAAATCGTAGGTCACGTGACGAACGTGACCTACTCGTTTAAACCAGACTGCCGTCCTTGCGGGCGGCAATCGTGGGGCGCTGTGGCTTCCTTTGACTTACTTGAGGAGGGATGCCACAGCGCTGGGTTTACTACTACTATCCATGTTAGACATCACCTCCTCCTTTCATAAGGATGGCGAATTCAATTTGTGTGCCCCCGGGTGCGATGGCAAAAGTATGCCCTAAATTAAATCGGATGTCAATAGCCCGAATTCTGATTCTCACTTTTTTGTAATTTTGAATTTAATGTATCTCATACTGGTCCGATGGGCGAAGCATCTTTGTACAGTCTTGAAGACCACTCGCTGCTGCAAAAGGTGAATTATCCATTAATCTGCCGTAATTTTCCAATTTTTGATACTTTTTGAGAGTCTCCGCAAGCCTTGCAGGGCTATGCTTCGAAAAATATCCGCAAGACCCTATTACCCTTCATGGTATAAAGAATCAGGAGCGAATCATGAAAACCAACCCCAACAAACTTTGGATTCTCGTTCTCATCCTCGGCTGGCTATTCGACTTTCTTTTTTGGAAGAATGCCCCCGGAGTTAACTTCGCAATCTTTTGGACGTCATGCCTCATTGTCGGGTTTTATCTTCTCCTCAGTGAGGGATTGCGCCCGAATGGAAGGACACTGTTACTCCTGCCCATATTTGGGTTTTTCGCTGCCGTCACCTTCATCCGAGCCGAGCCGATGACCACCTTCCTTGCCTACACTTTCACCATGTTCACGTTGTCGGTTTTTGCGGTTACCTATCTTGGCGGCAGATGGATCCAATATACGCTTGTCGATTACGCCACAAAAATGCTTTCTCTTGTCGGCAGCATTCTGGTGCGGCCGATTGGGTTTGCCGCCGACGCCCGCAAAGCCCAGGCAGAGGCAGGTGTTCAGCCTTCCAAATATAACTTCATGCCCATCCTGCGTGGACTGGTCATCGCCATCCCCGTGGTGATGATCTTCGCTTCCCTGCTCGCTTCGGCGGATGTAGTTTTTAACCAACGGCTCGAGAACTTGATCGATATCTTCAAACTTGAGAACCTGCCCGAATACATCTTTCGCATGATCTATATCCTTGTCATCGGGTATGCTCTTGCAGGAATCCTACTGCATGCAGTTGCAGTTTCTTCTGATGAAAAACTGGTGGGCGAAGAAAAGCCGCTCGTCCCTGCCTTCCTCGGTTTCATCGAATCATCCATTGTGCTGGGGAGCGTCATCGCACTTTTTGCAGCATTCGTCGTCATTCAGTTCCAGTATTTCTTCGGCGGCACGAACAATATCAACGTTGAAGGCTATACCTATGCCGAGTACGCCCGCCGCGGATTTGGCGAACTTGTGGCTGTTGCCTTCTTTGCCTTGATGATGCTCCTGACCTTGAGCGGAGTCACCCGCCGCGAGACTGAAATGCAAAGAAAATTTTATTCCGGTCTCGGTATTACGCTTGTCGCGCTTCTGCTTGTCATGCTGTTTTCGGCGTATCAACGCTTGAATCTGTACGAAGCGGCATACGGATTTTCACGCCTGCGCACCTACACCCATGTCTTCCTGGTTTGGATCGGTCTGCTGCTTATTGCCACCATCGTCCTTGAGATCCTTCATAAAGAACGCAATTTTGCGTTTGCCATGCTCATTGCCTCTTTCGGATTCGCCGCTTCACTGCCCATCCTCAATGTCGACGCTTTCATTGTTAATCAAAACATCCAGCGTGAGCTGGATGGGGGAGTTGCCGTAAAACTGGACTCGGTCTATTTTGTTGAGCTTTCAGATGACGCCATTCCGCCTCTCGTGGATGCGCTTCACTCCCCGTCCCTGCCCGACTCCGTCCATGAGAAAGTGACCGCCGCCCTTGCTTGCATCGACTACCAGCGCGAACTCCAGCGGAACGGCCGGGAATACTCCTGGCAATCCTTCCACTTCTCCCGCGTCAACGCGGACAAATCCCTTGCTTCAGTCAGATCCGAGATTGATGCAGTCGAAATCGACGAATCAGAATATCCCGTCAAAGCCATTGTGCCGGGTGGTGAGACGTACTACTGCTCGCCGTATTATTACGATTAAGTCATTGGCTGCAAGTAAGAACGCTTGTCCATTGGCTGTCTTTCACTCAGTATTTATCCCTTATCAAAGGACACTGCATGGACTTCAAACTGACCATCTTCTCCGATTACATCTGACCGTGGTGCTATGTCGGCCAGGGTGTGGTCGAGAGACTCAAAAAAGAATACAATATGGATGTGGAATGGCGTCCGTACTATTTGCGCCCCGATACGCCGCCTGAAGGCATGGAACTGCCCGAGTACATCAAACGCGCCAGGGAGAACGGTTCTGAAGAACGCCTGCGTGGAATGGCGGAGATGCACGGGATGCCGTTCAAATCCACCGAGCGGATTTTGAACACGCGCCTCGCCCACGAAGCCACTGAGTACGCCCGTGTAAAAGGCAGGGCGAACGAATTCCACAAAATTGTCTTTAGGAAAGTTTATGGGGAGGGGCAGGATATCAGCAAATGGGATGTTCTGCGTTCTGCTGCCAAGCAAGCCGGATTGGATGCTGAAGATATGCAAAAGCAAGTGGAAAGTGGAAAGTTTACAGCAGAGGTTGCGGAACAAGTTCAATGGGCTCAGCGTGTTGGCGTGACCGGCGTGCCGACATATGTCATCAATAATAAATATGCTGTAGTTGGGGCACAGCCGTATGAAGTATTCAAGAATGCCTTGAGTCAGATCTTGAGATCAACCACTGAAACAGGGTAATGCCAAAATACCCCGTGATAATGAATTAGCAGGTCACGCTTCAAGCGTGACTTGCATGCTTTAAATAGATTTTACCAACTGCCAACATGAACGGTTATACGGGGTGTCGATCCCATGTTTTTCACCACGTTCTGTCACTGCACCACAGATGGCGTCGATCTCGGTCGGGGCGCCGCGGCGCACATCCTGGAACATGGACGAAAGATTCTTCGCGGTTTTGCGTGCCACTTCCTCCGCGGCTTTGATCGGGTCTTCGAACGGCAGGCTGACTCGTTCCGCCTTTGCGACCTGGGCTGTCTCACGCGCCAAGGCAGACATTGCTTTCCGCGCCCAAGGATGGTTCAGCAACTCACCGTTCGGGACTCTCAGCAAGGCTGTCAGCGGGTTGATGGCGGCGTTGATGACCAGTTTGCCCCACACGAGCGAACGTGCATCTGTCACAATGTGCAAGTTAAAGTTCGAGGAACGCAGAGCCGCTTCGAGCGGGGCGAGAGCCGGATTCTGTTCCAATGAGATGATCCCTTCGCCGCCGGTTTTGACGTGCCCCGGTCCAAGCAAAGTGGCTCCAGTGGTGGTGATGCCGAGGGCAACGCGACCTGCTCCGAGATCCCGTGTGAGCCGCTCGCGGTTGCCGAGTCCGTTTTGGAGGGTGAGTGCGATCCCGTCCGGCGCGAGAATCCCCTTGAGTTGATTTGCCGCGCGTTCCGTCTGCCAGCTCTTGACCAGCACGATCGCGTGTTTGATCCCTTTTACTTCATTTGGATTACTCGTGGCATGGACGTGATAGGCGCGTTCGGCTCCGTTTGCATCGGTGATGCGCGCGCCTCGTTCGCTCAATGCCTGCAAGCCGTCCTTCCACGTCCCAAGCATCGAAACGTGATGACCTGCTTCGCTCAACCGCGCCGCAAACAGCGTGGATAAAGCGCCCGTGCCGACCAGTAAGATATTCTCGTTCATATCAATATCCTTTTTCTGTCATTGCGAGGGCGATGGCGAGTAGGACGAAGTCCGTATCGAGACCAAGCCCGAAGCAAGCTCCTAGTTACAAGCAGATTGCTTCGTAGCTCCCTGCGCCACTCGCAATGACATGAAATTACTTTACTTCCTTCAGAAACGCTCCCCACTCTTCATCGCTCATTTCAACGATGTGCTCTTCGGCAGGGAATTGTTTTGTCTCCACCTCGTCGATGTATTCCGCAAAAGCCTTGTTCATGACCTCGTGCAAGTTTGCATACTTTTTGACGAACTTCGGCGTGAAGCGATCGAAAAGACCAAGCAGGTCGTGTGTGACCAACACCTGCCCGTCACAGCCCGCGCCTGCGCCGATGCCGATGGTGGGAATGGAAATTTGTTTGGAGATGTATTCCGCAAGCCGGGCAGGGACCGACTCAAGCACGATGCTGAATGCCCCCGCATCTTCGAGGAACTTTGCATCTTCTAGCAGGCGTTTTGCAGCAGTGGCTGTTTTACCTTGCGCACGGAAGCCGCCGAGTTGATGAATGGATTGTGGGGTCAACCCGAGATGCCCCATCACAGGAATGCCCGCTCCAGTGATCGCCTTGACTGCATCGGTTCGTTCGCGCCCGCCTTCGAGTTTGACGGCATCCATGCCGCCCTGTTGTAGGAAGCGCCCGGCATTGCGCAGGGCTTCATCCACGTTGACCTGATACGACATGAACGGCATATCGCCGACGAGCAATGCGCTCTTCGCCCCGCGCGCCACTGCCCGCGCATGATGTAGCATTTCTTCCATCGTGACGGGAAGCGTGTTTTCATAGCCCAACACCACCATCGCCAGCGAATCGCCGACGAGGATGGTGTCGATGCCCGCCTTGTCCATCGCCGAAGCAGTGGGGTAGTCGTAAGCGGTTAACATCGTGATCGGCTCTCCGCGTTCCTTCTTCTGGCGGAACGTGAGAG
>CAZYLM010000192.1:0-5490 GCA_964648645.1 uncultured Anaerolinea sp. | reverse complement strand
GCGCTGGAAATCCTAGATTCACGCGGAAACCCCACTGTGGAAGTGGAAGTCCTATTAATGGATGGATCATGGGGCCGTGCAGCCGTACCGTCTGGAGCTTCGACGGGTGAACACGAAGCGCTGGAAATGCGTGATGGCGACAAGAAGCGTTATCTCGGCAAGGGTGTCGCGAATGCGGTGGCAAACGTCAATGGCGTGATCGCAGATGCCCTTTTTGGTTGGGATGCCTCAGACCAGAAAGGCCTCGACGCCGAAATGCTGTCTTTGGACGGTACACACAATAAATCCAAACTGGGCGCAAATGCCATTCTCGGGGTCAGCCTTGCGGTTGCAAAGGCAGCGGCGAATTCCTTTGGTATGCCGCTATACCGCTACCTCGGCGGTGTCTATGCCCACGTTTTGCCCGTGCCGATGCTGAACATCATGAACGGGGGCGCACATACCGGCTGGCAAAGCACAGACATGCAGGAATTCATGGTCATGCCCTTCGGCGCGCCCTCTTTTACAGAGGGAGTGCGCTGGGGAGCCGAGATCTATCATGCACTAAAATCCGTCTTGAAAGAAAAAGGATATAGCGCTCTCGTCGGCGATGAAGGCGGATATGCGCCTGCGCTCAAAGCGAACAACGAAGCCATTGAGTTGATCCTTGCTGCGATCGAAAAAGCGGGATTCAAGGCGGGCCGCGCCCAACAGGTGGCGCTCGCCCTAGACCCAGCTGCGTCGGAGCTCTATGATGAAAAGACTAAGAAGTACAACCTCCGCAAAGAAGGCAGGGAATTGACCGGTGAGCAAATGGTCGAGTTCTGGTCAAAATGGGTCAAGGATTACCCCATCGTATCCATTGAAGATGGGCTTGCCCAGGATGATTGGGATTCATGGAAGCTGCTCGTCAAGACCATCGGTGAAAAATGCCAGATCGTCGGTGATGACCTGTTGGTCACCAACCCCGAACGCGTCCGCAAAGCGATCAAAGAGGATGCCGCAAATGCTTTGTTGGTGAAGGTCAACCAGATCGGCTCATTGACCGAGACCATCGAAGCGGTTGACCTATGCCATCGCGCTGGGTGGAGGGCAGTGACTTCGCACCGCTCGGGCGAAACCGAGGATTCGACGATTGCAGACCTCGCTGTTGCGCTGAACACAGGTCAGATCAAGACTGGTGCCCCGGCTCGCTCAGACCGCGTGGCGAAATACAATCAGCTTCTGCGCATCGAGGCAGAGTTGGGAAATACCGCAAAGTACGCTGGCTGGGATGCACTGAAAGTCAAGTAAGCTCAATACACCGCATACGACTCTGAATCAAAAACAGGCTCAAAGTCCGGCTTGAGGCGACATTGAGCCTGTTTTTCTTTTCCAGAATATCTAATAAATTATTTCGAATGAACGTAACTTAACGGAGTGCGTCTTCGACCAATTGCTGTACAGATGCTGTGTCGAGATCTTTTTTGTCAAGAAATGCAACAACCCCTGCCGACAAAGCCTGCCGGCGAAACTCCCGATCTGGATAAGCGCTAATCACGATTACGCGAGTCTTGGGTGATGCAGCTTTGACTTTTCGTGCGCACTGAATACCGTCTTCATCGTTCAGAACCACATCCACGAATGCTAGTTGCGGTTGGACCTGTTTACTAAGGGAAACTGCTTCTGAAATATCTTCCGCTTCATAGATGGTTACCGAGGGGTAGATCTTCCCGACCAACCTCCCCAATTGCTGGCGATAACGCGTATTATCATCGACGATCAGAATAACAAGTTCCTGGTCTTTCACCTGCCCATGTGCTTCAACCATTTCCTGCCCGGTGGAAGCCAATAACTCAGGGTGGCGAATTATGTAATTCAATGCTTTCAAGCGGCTGTCCACCCCGAGGACCCGATACAACGCGGTCAGGTGATTTTCAACCGTCTTTACGCTTAGATCCAAAGTTTGGGCGATGTTTCGATTATCCGCTCCTTGGGATATAAGGCGCAACAATTCACGCTGGCGGCGAGTGAGATAGGGCACACTCGGCTGCGGCGATGCACCCGGGCGTGTCAACAATCGGTCGATCAGGCTTCCAGTGATCCACTTCTCCCCGCCAAGAACCCGTTGCGCAGCAAGTTGCAGGTCTGAAAGCGGTTGGTCTTTTAAGTGATAACCGTTCGCGCCAGCTTTCAACAGCCCAACAACGTAAGACTCGTCGTTATATGCACTGACGACAAGGACTTTGATATCCGGGTCTTTTTCTTTGATCTGTTGAACCGCTGCGATCGGATCAAAATCTGGCATGCTTACATCCATGACCAGCAGGTCTACCTTCAACTGCGAGAGAGCGGTCATCAATTCGACGCCGTTACCGACTTCTCCAACGATTTCCAGGCTCGGAAGAACTTCGAGGGCATTTCTCAGCCCGGCCCGAACAACAGTATGATCGTCTGCCAATAGAACTCGTACAAGGGACATAGGTCTATTATGCCGTATATGGAAAAAACTGAAAAGAAGGCTTGAAATTCAGGTTAAAATAAATCATGGCAGAAACCCTCCTGCGAGTTGAAAGCCTTTCGAAAACCTTCGACCGACTGCCCGTCTTAAGGGATGTTTCGTTCTCGATCGATGAAGGAGAGGTCATTGGGCTGGTTGGGCGTCAGGGAGCGGGAAAATCGACACTATTGCATGTTTTGGGGGGAGCCACCCCCGCATCATCTGGGACAATCAAGTATCTGGGGAAAAAACGCCGGTTCTTCAGCCGGTTAGAGGCTCAGAAACTTGGCATAGAAACGGTCTACCAAACCTCGGGCTTAATCAACCGATTTGATTTCTCATCACGAATATTTCTCGATCGCGGAACCGGCATCGAGAGCACACGGCAAACCTCCGGATTGGTGGAGCACTTCAATGTAACCCAGAACATGCTCTTGGGGCGTGAGGTCATGAAATTTCCACGCCTCGGCATTCTTGACCATGACAAAATGGTCAATGTTGCCCAGGATCTATTGATCGAGTTCAACCTGCCGAAATATCTTGCAACTGAGAATATTCGTAATCTAACTGACGAACAAAGACAGATCGTCCTCCTTCTGCGAGTGCTGCACAGCCCTTGCAAGCTGCTTCTATTGGATGACATCCTGCCTATCCTAAGTTTCAACCGACAAAACATTTTGGTCGAAAAAATCAGGAAACTCGCCTCCGAAGGTACCTCCGTTATCATCAGCAGCGATGATTTAAAGCATTTGTTCACAGTTACCGACCGGATCATCGTCTTATATGAAGGCCGCCTCATAGCAAATCGTAAAACCGCTGAGTCTACACCACGGGAAATCGTCGAGCTCATGGTCGGGTCCACAGCCCATGGGCAGGTTTCCCCATTGATCTGGGCGCTCGAAAGCTATCACGCTGCCCAACAGCAAACTGACGAGCTTCGCCGAACCCAGACATCACTACAACAAAGCCTGGATGCACGTACATCTTTGAACCGCCAGCTTGTCGAGCGGTTGAGCAATCAGCTCGTAGCGTTAGACCAGTTAAATGCCGCCTTGCAGGCAACCCAACGACGCCTCATTACAGAACGCGAAGATGAACGAAAAGCGCTTGCGCGCGAGATTCACGACCAGATCATACAAGACATGCTTGGGTTGATCTATAGGTTGGAAGAGATCGAGGAGATGACAACCTCCACAGGGAACAAACAAGATATCAGCGAGGTGCGAACCGGGATCAGAATCCTTGTGGATGAATTAAGGCAAATGTGCAGTGATCTCCGTCCGCCAACCATCGATCATCACGGGCTTTCGGCAGCCATTAATTCGCTTGCGAACGAATGGGGTGAACGCAGCGGCATACCCATCCACTTAGAGATCGACCCAGCGCTTGGCAGGCTGCCTGAAATGCTGGAGCTTTCACTTTTCAGAATCGTGCAGGAAGGGTTAAACAATGTCCGCAAGCATGCCTCCGCAAGACATGTCCGGCTCTCATTACAGCGAACTTCGTCGACCAATCTTCTCTTGCGCCTCGAAGACGATGGAAGAGGGCTTTCGAAGCCTACAGATCTGGTCTCATTTGCAAACAACAAGCACTTTGGGCTGGTTGGTATTAGTGAACGCGTGGCATTATTGGGTGGCACACTCCACATCGACTCTGCTGAAGGGAATGGAACGATCCTTCAAGTGGAAATCCCGGGTCCGTATCCGGTAACCGCAAACTGAGATTATCTATGCGAAGCCTTCGATCCCGTTAGGGTTCTGCACAATTAGGGGGTTCCCCCCTATCAGATTAGGGGACTATCCATTAATGTTAGGGGGATTCGGTAATTTACATATTCATAAAAAAAATTACACTGATACAAACAAAAGTAAAAACGGTTTTAGGCAACGCGGAAAACAGAACCCAATCAATCGAAGGTCGGCATGCCCCTTCCCCATCATGAAACCCCGTGTAAAAAGCTTGTTTAGCGAGAAGCATTCCCATTTCCATCCGAAATGGAATGCTTCTTTTTGTTCATCCATCATGAAAGGAGGTGGTGGCTTCTCAAGATAACCGAACAACGCTCGACCCATAACGATCTTTATCAAACCTCAAATTTCTCATTAAGGAGAGAAGAATGTCTAAGAAGCTTTTTGCTCTTTTGAGCTTTCTCGTCATCGCTTCCATGCTGTTGGCTGCATGCGGAAGCGGAGCCGAAGAACCCGCTGCCGGTGAAAAACTGGCTGTTGGTATCGTTCTACCGACCAAAGACGAACCCCGCTGGGTGCAGGATGAAACCCGTTTCAAGGATGCCTTGACCGCTGCTGGCTACGATGTAGAGATCCTCTTCAGCCAGGGCGATTCGGCCAAGGAAAAGACAAACGTCGAGTCCTTGATCGCCAAGGGCGTCAAAGTCATCATCCTTTGCCCGCAGGATGGAACCGCCGCTGGTGCAGCTGCTGAAGCCGCCCGCGCAGCCGGTGTGAAGGTCATTTCCTATGACCGCCTCATCCGCGACACCGAAGCTGTCGACTTCTATGTAACCTTCGACAGCGTTTCCGTCGGTGAAGCCCAGGCTCAATACCTGGTGGACAAAGCCGAAGGCAGCGGCAACCCGCTTTACCTGTATGCCGGAGCCGCCTCCGACAACAACGCTTTCCTCTTTTTCGAAGGCGCCTGGAATGTCCTCCAGCCCAAGATCGCCGATGGCACATTCGTCATTGCGAACTCCTCCGAAGCCGAAGGTCTCAAGGATAAGGCGACCCTGACTCGCGACGAACAAGCCGCGATCATTGGTCAGGTCACCACCAACTGGGACTTCAACACCGCCAAGAGCCTCGCTGAATCCAACCTGACCGACAACGGCGCCGATGCCAAGGGTGATGTCTTCATCCTTGCCCCGAACGATGGTACTGCCCGCGCAATCGCCGACGCTTTCGGTGCTGATGCCGATGTCTCGAGCTACTTTGTAACCGGCCAGGATGCTGAGAAGGCTTCTGTCCAGTACATCATCGATGGCAAGCAGTCCATGACCGTCTTCAAGGATGTTCGCA
>CAZYLM010000191.1:0-5506 GCA_964648645.1 uncultured Anaerolinea sp. | reverse complement strand
GCCCGCCTGATTCACCTCGATTGGTTGCTCAATTGGTATTTGAGCAATGAAGCGGTCGGCGGACCTTCACTGGCTGTTTCGCCCACTGGTATTTTTCTTGTTTTCCTTTACATCTGGTTGCCTTATATGATCATTCCGATCCAGACGGCTTTGGAACGCGTACCAAAATCGCTGATCGAGGCTTCAGGGGACCTGGGTGCAACTCCCGCTCAAACCTTTCGGAACGTGATCCTTCCCTTGTCGTTCCCGGGGGTGGTTGCTGGGTCGATCTTCACCTTTTCCCTCACACTCGGCGACTTTATTGTGCCGCAATTGTTTGGCACGTCGAGCTTTTATATCGGCAAAGCCGTGCTGACCTATCAGGGAACATCCAATAATATTCCACTGGCGGCGGCATTTACAATGGGCCCGATAATTATCATGGTCGCCTATTTATTGATCGCCCGTAAACTGGGAGCTTTCGATGCCCTCTAAACCCGCTTCAACAACATCCGGCGAACGCGCATCCTGGTGGCTTAAACTCGGTGCGGTTGGGGGGATCCTGTTCCTTCACATTCCGATGTGGCTGATATTTCTCTATGCCTTCACAACGGAAGAATCGGCGTACACCTTCCCGCCCCCGGGCCTGACCTTGAAATGGATCCCGCAGGCGTTGCAAAACACAGCCATGCAGGAGGCGCTGGGTTTGACTCTGAGGGTGGCGGTCCTTGCCACCTTTATGGCGTTGCTCCTTGGAACACTCGCTGCGGCCGCGGTTTATCGCTTTGATTTCTTTGGAAAGGACGCCATTTCGTTCATGCTTGTCCTGCCCCTGGCGCTGCCCGGTATTGTGACCGGGATCGCAATGCGTTCTGCAATCAGCCTTATGAAGATACCATTCTCTTTCTGGACCATCATCATTGGGCATGCGACGTTTTGTGTGGTTGTCGTCTACAACAATGTCATCGCGCGCTTCCGTAGGTCGAGCAATTCGATGATCGAAGCCTCCATGGACCTTGGAGCGAACTCCTTCCAGACGTTCTGGCATGTGGTTCTACCGAACATCGGCACCGCATTGTTGGCGGGCGCGATCCTCGCGTTTTCACTGTCCTTCGATGAAGTGATCGTTACAACCTTTACAGCGGGAAACCAGCAAACACTTCCGATCTGGATTTTTTCCCAGATGCTCAAGCCTCGTAACCGACCCATTACGAATGTGACTGCCATGCTGGTCGTGATGCTCACAGCGCTGCCCATCCTTTATGCCCAAAAGATCACCGCGGAGAATTCCGAATCTGAGGGTGGTTCTAAATAACATCTTTTGTGGAATCCTCCATCGCACCAAGGGCTTCCCTTCAGAATATCCCTCATACTTTGCCATGACTCATTCATACCTAAATTCCAAATGTGAAGCCCGCCCCAACTCCCGGGGCGGCTGTAGTGTATATACCCTTGCTCCCATCCAAAAAGGGGAGCTGGTCTCTTTGTGGGGCGGGACCATAATTCCTGAAGACCAATTGGATCGTTCCATGCCACGATTTACTGAAAGGGTCATCCAGATCGATGAAGGGTTGTACCTGCTCACTGCGGAGAACAAGGAACCGAATGATTGCTTCAATCATTCGTGCGAACCCAACTTGGGGTTCTCCGGCCAGATTGGGTTGGTGGCGATGCGCGATATAGAGGCGGGGGAGCACCTCACCTTCGACTATGCCATGTCTGATGGGGGGCCATATGATGAGTTTGACTGTCTATGCGGAATGCCCACCTGCCGTCATAAAGTGACTGGAAACGATTGGAAGCGCCCCGAGTTGTGGAAAAAATACGATGGCTACTTCTCGCCTTACCTCGCTCGCCGCATTGAGAAGCTGAGGAAATGAGATTTTCCTTCCCAGTAAAAATTTATTTTGTTGCGTTGATTCTTCGGCTAATCCCGGTCTTTCTTACGGCGAACCTGGGCATTGGGCTCGACGATATGTTCCAATACGATATGCTGGCGCGGAGCCTCTCTTCCGGGCATGGGTTCCGCTGGTATGCGCAGGAAGATCTCAAATTACTCGCGCCGTATGTGGATTTTGATCTCTCCACCGCCAAAGGATACGATCCCCAATATGGGATGTACACGTCCTTTCGTGCGCCTCTTTATCCTGCTTTCCTTGCATTGGTCTACTCTGTCAGCGGACTGGGATTCTCGCGCTTCTTTGCCGCCCGGTTGACTCAAGCCATTTTTCTTGGGGCGCCGCTTGCGCCCTTGACTTATTTTGTAGCCCAACGCTTCATTCTTATTTCGTCTGATGGGGAGGAAGAAAAAAGGAAGATACCTGAATCGACGGCGCGATTATCCGCCTGGATTGCTGCCTGTTATCCCATGTTGCTTGTGTATCCGCTCGGGTTGGGGACTGAGAATCTCTTTTTCATCCTCCTCCTTTTCTCTTTTTACTTTCTTCTTGGGTCGATTCAACGACAACCTTCCACATTCCATGTTCTGTTATCAGGTATTTTCCTGGCGCTCACCGCATTGACCCGCTCCGTTATTCTCCCGTTTGCTGTATTCGCGTTTTGTCTTTTATATTATTACGGGCGTCGTAAAGCCTTTGTGTTTCTTGCAGCCTTTGTTCTTCTTATCGCTCCCTGGATGGTTCGGAATTCCCTTTTGCATCACAAATTGACTGGTATCGAAACATCGATGGGATATAACCTGTACCTTGGCTACCACCCAGATGGAAATGGATCCTTTATCTTCGGTCCCTCGCTCGACCTGCTGGTCATCATGGATGACGCCGAAAGGGACTCGGTTGGGACGCAGAAGGCGCTGGAATTCATCCGCGCCGAACCGGGTCGAATCCTTCCGCTCGCTCTAAACCGGCTTGGCTTTTTCTTTGGCTTGGAGAAGCGGGTCCTGATGTATTTTTATTCCAATAACATCCTCGGTTATATTCCGCTGCCTGGGCTGCTGGCGGCTTCGGCAATTTTGTTACTGCCCTTCATATTGTTGGGCACACTATCAGTGGCCGGGTTCGTTTCCATTGAACCTTCTCGGCAAAGGGCGTTGCTTGGATTGCTGTTCTTAACCTACATCCTTCCACATGTGTTCATTCTTGCCGAAGATCGCTTTCATCTGGCTTTGATCCCATATTTTGCGATACTCGCTTCTTACGCCCTGGTTTTGATCCGCGAGAAACGATGGCATTGGAGAAACCGGCAATCTGCTGCTGTGATCGCTCTTGCCCTGGTGGCGCTTCTATTCCTGAATTGGGGGCTTGAATTGCACCGCGATGCGGATAAAATAGCCGCCATCCTCGGACCGAACGGAAACCAAACTCATTTCCCTTACTGAGAGGCCCATGAAATACCTCACCGGCGAAAAACTGAACTTCGATTGGAAGATCGTTACAATTACCATCATCGGTACGTTGCTGTTGGTGGTGGACCGTTATCACAAGATTTTTGAATTCAAATATTGGGACCGCGTCCTGCTATATCTTGTCATCCCGATGTTGATCACCCTGCTCATCTTTCGTGAAAACCCCCGCGAATATGGTTTTCAACTCGGTGATTGGAAACTCGGGCTGGCTTATACCCTGATCGGGATCGCTCTCATGGCACCCGTCATTTATTATCTCGGGCATGATAACGAAGCCATGAGAAAGTATTACGAAAAATATGTGACCGGCCTGCCCTGGACCACCTTCCTCGACCTGGTCGGTTGGGAGTTCTTCTTTCGCGGGTGGATCCTTTTTGCGTACTCGCGTAAATTTGGGCATGAAGCCCTTTGGCTGCAAGCTGTCCCATTCGCGCTGGCACATCTCGGTAAACCCGAGGTCGAGACGCTTTCTACGATCTTTGGCGGATTTGCATTCGGCTGGGTGGCCTGGCGGACAAGATCGTTCATTTACCCATTTTTGATCCATTGGTTTATCGGCACGTTCATCATTCTTGTTGCGGCAGGAGTTGTGTAAGATGGCTGAGTATGAAGTACGCGCTGCTCTTGAGTCTGAATCCGACCAGATCAAAAGCCTGATCCACCTGGTGGGGATCAACCCGATGGGATTGGATTGGAGGCGTTTCCTGGTCGCAGTAGAAAGCTCGGGGCGGGTGATCGGCTGCGGTCAGGTCAAACCTCATGGGGCGGATATCCTTGAACTGGCTTCGATCGCGGTGCTGCCTGATTATAGGGGTCAGGGGATCGCGCGAAAGATCATCGAGGAATTATTGGGGCAAAACCCGCGCCCGTTGTATTTAATGTGCGTTGAGCATAACGGACCGATGTATGTGAAGTTCGGCTTCCAGGCTGTGCATTATGATGAGATGCCGAAGTATTTCAAACGCATCAAAAACCTTTTCGATGCCGCGAAACTCGTCCGAAAAGTGGATGAGGGATTGCTCATTATGAAGTTGGAGTAGAATCACCGGCATGAAAAATGCGCTTTATACTTTGGTTGGCGTGATGGCAGGGTTTGCTCTGGCGGGTCTATTGTTATTCATCGTCCGGGCACCGTCGGGTGAACCGATAGCGCTTCAACCTGCGCCAACGAAAGAGCCCATTGCTGTGCATGTCATCGGTGCTGTGCCGCGCCCTGGGTTGTATGAGTTTGCTGAAGGGGCGCGAGTACAGGATGCCATTGACGCTGCGGGCGGATTGCTTACCAGCGCAAATGTGGATTCGATCAATCTGGCAGCATTTCTCGAGGACGGACAGCAGTTGACGATTCCATATAAGTCAGGGCAGGAACCGCCTCCCCCGGAAGTTGGTGGAAATGGCGGTTTGGACCTTCCTGGCGCAACTGAAGAACCTGTAGCCAGTGTAGGGAATGAAAACGAGCTCATCAACATCAACACCGCTTCGCTCGAAGAGCTTGATAGTTTGCCTGGCATTGGCCCATCGCTTGCACAGCGTATCGTCGATTACCGCGACCAGAACGGACCGTTTGCAACCATTGAGGATATCCTCAACGTCTCGGGCATCGGTCCTTCCACCTTCGACCAGATCAAAGACCTGATCACCGTATAGGCTTGCATGGGATTCGATCATTTTTCCTTTATCGCGCCGCTTTATGCGCGCGTCACCTATTCCAAAACCGAGATGATGTGCCAGGTGGCATCGCTCCCGGCCCGCGGACGCTTGCTTGATGTGGGCGGCGGCACCGGCCGGGTGGCGTCTGCGATCCGTGAATTTGTGGATGAGGTTATCCTTGCCGATGTTTCCTTTGGGATGTTGGCAAATGCGCCTCGCCTTGCCCCATCGACCGGCTCAGGGCAGCGACTGACGCCTGTCTGCGGCGTTTCGGAGCGTTTGCCCTTCCCTGATGCTTCCTTCGAGCGGGTCATCATGGTGGATGCCTTGCACCATGTAGAACACCACAGACACACCGCGGACGAGATGTTTCGCGTGCTCAAGCCGGGCGGAGTCCTCGTCATCGAAGAGCCGGATATCCGTACTTTCGGCGTGAAGTTGATCGCCGTTGCCGAGAAGTTACTGTTGATGCGCAGCCACTTCCTCGCGCCGGATGCGATCATGAAATTGTTT
>CAZYLM010000190.1:3104-5529 GCA_964648645.1 uncultured Anaerolinea sp. | reverse complement strand
TCTACCTCAACGGGGACGATCCGATGATGGATATTTTGCGCCTGACTTGTTTGGAAGCCGGGCTAGAAATTAGTGATTTACCTGAGGATTGTGTGCTCGAGGCGAATGGACATGGATATGATGTACGCGTAAAAGGGCTTAGTTGATGAAAAGATTTGGGATTATTGGCTGCGGACGGATCGCACCGCGTCATGCTGACTCGTTAGCAGAAATTCAAGGGACGGAACTTATTCAAGTCTGCGATGTGGTCAAGTCGCGGGCTCATCACTTTGCAGAAAAATACGATACTGAGTACTGCCTTAATTATCATGATTTACTCGCTAACCAAAATATTGATATCGTTAACATTTGTACGCCCAGTGGGTTGCATGCTGAAATGGCGATTTCCGCATTTAGGGCTGGGAAACATGTTATCGTAGAAAAGCCAATGGCAATGAATGTAGCCGATGCGGACCGGATGATCGCTACCGCAAAAGAAATGAATCTCAAATTATGTATTGTTTTACAAAATCGCTATAACCCACCTATGCAGGATTTTTATAACGCGGTGCAGGGTAGCAAGATCGGACGCATCCTTCTTGGAGCGGTAACCGTTCGTTGGTACCGACCCCAGGAATATTACAATGATGGCTGGCACGGGACTAAATCCATGGATGGTGGAGCATTAATGAACCAAAGTATTCATCATATTGATGCTTTACAGTGGTTAGTTGGGGTGCCAGTGAAAAGCGTTTTTGCTTACACAGCCACCCTTGCTCACCAAATGGAGTCGGAGGATGTGGGCGTAGTAACAGTACGCTTTGAAAATGGCGCATTGGCGACTATCGAAGGTTCTACCATTACATACCCCCAGAATCTTGAAGCCTCTGTAGCATTATTTGGAGAAAAAGGTTCGTTAAAAGTGGGCGGCACAGCTCTAAATCGTAAGATTTTCTGGAAAATTGCAGGAGAAATTGAACATGAAAAAGAATTGCTTACACGTGAAGAAGTCGATCCACCTTCTGTTTACGGTGCCAGTCACCGGCATGTAATCGAAGACATGATCTCTGCTATAGAGGAAAATCGTGAGCCACAGACAAACGGGGTGGAAGGACGCAAGTCTTTGGCATTGGTCGCTGCGATCTACGAATCCGCACGAACAGCGCAAGAAGTATTCCTTACTGAATAGTTAATGATATATGACGATAATAAACTCTAAAACTTCGATCGTTTTTCCCAGTGTAGTTTGGGCAGGAAAATACCAGTTGGGTCATTTTTGTGTAATTGCTCAGCCATTCAAAGGCGGCGAATCTAAAAAGACACATATTGGAAACAATGCAAATATCCGGTCACATTCTGTTATCTATAATGGGAATGTAATTGGTGAAAATTTCCAAACTGGGCATAGTGTAATGATACGCGAATTAAATCAGATTGGCGACAATGTCAGCATTGGTACGCATTCAATTATCGAGCACCATGTTGTGATCGGAAATGGTGTTCGGATACATTCCAACGCGTTCATTCCAGAGTATTGCATTCTTGAAGATGATTGTTGGGTTGGTCCGGCAGTGGTGTTAACGAATGCTACATATCCGGTTTCTCAAAATGTGAAAGAAAAATTAAAGGGTGCAATTATTGAAAGAGGAGCGAAAATCGGTGCGGGCGCAGTGTTGTTGCCCGGTGTAAGAGTCGGCCGAAACGCATTAATCGGTTCGGGCGCAGTAGTGACACATGATGTTGAAGAAAACGGTGTAGTAGTTGGGAATCCGTCTCGGCTGATCAATTACATTACAAACATTCCTGATTATCAATAGGAGAATTCATGGCTGAAAAAATTCCACTGTTAGATTTACACGCCGAGTACGCCGAGATCAAAGAATCGGTAGATGCATCTATTCAACGTGTGGTGTTAAGTGCGCGTTTTATTTTAGGGGATGAAGTGACAAATTTTGAAAAAGGCTTTGCGGCATTCTGTCAAACAGCATATGCCATTGGCGTCGGTTCTGGCACAGACGCATTATACGTTGCCTTAAAAACTTGTGGGGTCAAAGCCGGGGATGAGGTCATTACGACTCCCATGACCTTTATTGCAACTTCGGAAGCAATTTCGTTATGCGGCGCGAAACCCGTGTTTGTAGATATTGATCCAAAAACTCATAACATTAATCCGGATTTGATCGAGGCTGTCATCACACCGAAGACAAGGGCGATTCTTCCGGTTCACATCCATGGGTATCCTGTAGATATCGACCCGATCTTGGATCTTGCCCGACGGTTTAATCTTTACGTCATTGAAGATGCTGCACAAGCACACGGCGCTGAGTATAAGGGACGCCGTGTGGGTACGCTTGCCGACATGGCTTGCTTTTCTTTTTACCCCGGCAAGAATCTTGGTGCATATGGCGATGCAGGTGCGATCACAACAAATGATGATGAACTGGCA
>CAZYLM010000190.1:0-3004 GCA_964648645.1 uncultured Anaerolinea sp. | reverse complement strand
GCGGTATGGCATCACTATGCTATCAACGTCGAGAACCGTGACGCAGTGCAGGAAAAATTGAAAGCAGTCGGTATCGAAACAGGTATTCATTACCCCGTTTCCCTGCATGAGCAGCCCGCCTACCGATTTCTCGAATACGACTCGGGCGATTTCCCGCATTCTGAGAAGGTTTCGCAAACTACACTTTCATTACCGATCTACCCTACTATGAGCAATGAGCAAGTGCATCGTGTAGCAAATGAATTGATCTCAGCACTGAAATAAGTTTAGAAGGAAATTATTAATGGAAAGACAGATTACGGAACAAGAAAACTGGTCATTAATCATCCGCCCGCAGCGCGCTTGGTGGGATCTGCGCCTGGGTGAACTGTGGCGTTACAATGATCTGGTATGGCTCTTCGTCTGGCGCGATTTTGTGGCGTATTACAAGCAGACGATTCTGGGCCCGTTATGGTATTTAATTCAGCCGATCCTCACCACCGTGGTTTTCACCGTCATCTTCGGGAACATCGCCCAGCTTTCTACTGACGGCTTGCCGCCGTTTCTTTTCTACCTGGCAGGTA
The DNA here is from genome assembly GCA_964648645.1 of uncultured Anaerolinea sp. GTDB lineage: Bacteria > Chloroflexota > Anaerolineae > Anaerolineales > Villigracilaceae > Villigracilis. The sequence continues at coordinate 2,441 of CAZYLM010000190.1, read as the reverse complement.
ACACAGTTTGGACGTATTTCTCCTCCTGCCTGACAAGTACATCCAATACATTTTCTGGGAATGCAGGGTTGTTCGGTAAGGTTTATTTTCCGCGCCTTGCAATGCCTATTTCCATTGTGATCTCACAAATCATCTCATTTGGTATTCGTATGTTGGTCTTTGCCGGTTTTTTAACCTATTTCATCGCATCTGGCGCAGACATAAAACTGACCTGGTGGGCATTGTCTCTGCCGTTCCTTCTGCTCATTATGGCAGGTCTGGGATTGGGACTGGGGATTATCGTCTCTTCTCTCACAACCAAATATCGCGACCTACAGCAATTAGTGGGCTTTGGCGCGCAGCTACTGATGTACGCAACCCCGATAATCTATCCGCTTTCTTCCATCGACGAGCGGTGGCGTTTGTTTATTCTGGCAAACCCGATGACTCCAGTGGTGGAAGTCTTCAGGCTCGCATTTTTGGGCACAAGCGGAATGTCTCCTTTTTATCTTCTTTATAGCATTGTGTTCACGTTCGTGGTGCTTCTCATTGGCGTTTTGATCTTCAACCGCGTCGAGACGAATTTCATGGATACGGTCTAGTAATCATGCCAGAAATAGTAATCTCCATCGAAAACCTTTCGAAGACATATAACCTGGGCGTTATTGGTACGGGGACCTTCTTCGGCGATGTCAATCGCTGGTGGGCAAAACAACTCGGCAAGCCCGATCCCTATGGCAAAATCGGCGAGTCGGATCATGGCAACCGCGAAGGTAAGACTATTTGGGCGCTACGCGATGTGACCTTCGACGTCAAGCAAGGCGAAGCGATCGGTATCATCGGACGAAACGGCGCTGGGAAAAGCACCTTGCTCAAAATTCTTTCGCGGGTCACGGCACCCACTTCCGGTGTTGTTAAGGCAAAGGGACGTGTGGCAAGCCTGCTTGAGGTCGGAACTGGTTTTCATCCCGAATTGACCGGCCGAGAAAATGTTTTCCTAAACGGCGCCATTATGGGCATGGACCGGCCAGAGGTCCGTCGCAAATTTGATGAGATCATGGACTTCTCGGGTGTTGCCAAATTCATCGATACGCCAGTCAAACGTTATTCGAGCGGGATGTATGTGCGCCTTGCTTTCGCTGTTGCGGCTCATCTTGAACCCGAGATTTTGGTTGTGGACGAGGTGTTGGCGGTCGGCGATGCCGAGTTCCAGAAGAAATGTCTCGGTAAGATGGGAGATGTGGCGTCGAAAGGACGGACGGTTCTTTTCGTAAGCCACAATCTGGCGGCGATCACAAACCTTTGCCAGCGTGCCATCCTGATCGAAAAAGGAAGCATCGCGTTCAGCGGCGAAGCGGAGGATGTGGTTTTCCAGTACATGAATTCGAACAGGGATGCCAGTTCTTCCAAAATCATTTTTCAAGGGCTGCAAATCAGCGCACAGCCAAAGTTCAACAGCGTGGATGTCGTCAATTCGAGAGGCGAACACGTCGATACGGTTTTCTCCGGCGAGGATGTTTCCGTCGAACTTGGTTATGCCTCGACACGCACCGAACCGCTGGAACAGGTCTCTGTAAGCTTGATCGCCTCAAATGAATTCGGCGAGAACATGTTCTGTTGTTGGAGCGATCTCGTCACTTCGAAATTTGCAAACCTACCGCCTTCCGGCAGACTGGTCTGCAAGATACCGAAACTTCCGCTCATCCCCGGAAATTATCATCTCTCGTTCAACCTCGTCGTTGAAACCAAAACGACGGACAAACTTTCCCAAGCCTGCGAACTGACCGTCGTCGAAGGAAACTACTTCCCAACCGGCAAACTTCCCCCGCGTAAACTGGGCTCGTTCTATGTCGAACACGACTGGACGTATCATGTATAAGCCCAGCTCCCTATTGAAACGAATAAAAAGGAGTCTCTCGAAGATCACCGGTACAAGCACGGAATCGGATGACACCCGCTACCAGAATAACCGGATAAGTTCAAACGTCAACCTTGGAGGCGCGGTCTTGAACGGCGGTTGTGTCATCAAGGAAGGCGTATTAATCAGCGGCGATGTCGCCATTGGCAAATACAGCACACTTGCCAGTGAATGCATCCTTCACGGCGGAAGGATTCGGATCGGGAACTATTGTCAGTTCGGGCCCCGAGTCGCCATCTACGGTGTCAATCATCCGACCCATCGAATCACCACATATATCAACAAGAACCTATTCGATGGAAGACTCAGCCCTGAAAAAGCGGGTGAACCTGTTGAAGTTGGAAACGACGTATGGATCGGCTACGGAGCGATCCTTCTTCCCGGCGTAAAGATCGGAAATGGCGCTATCATTGGTGCAGGAGCGGTTGTAAGCAAAGATGTCGGCGCTTACGAAGTTGCCGTTGGAAATCCTGCCCGCGTCATCAAGATACGTTTCGACCAGGAAATTGTGGAATTATTGAACAAATGGCAATGGTGGAACCTT
>CAZYLM010000189.1:0-5536 GCA_964648645.1 uncultured Anaerolinea sp. | reverse complement strand
AGATGGTGGTTGTTCTTATCGATAAGGGTAATGCGCACCGGCGCTTTGGCGAGTCGGCGCGCGGTTTCAAGCCCGGCAAACCCGGCGCCGATGATGACGACATGGGGCTTTTGTTTGGTGTTCATGGTTCCTCTGTGTTGGGTGCATTGCACCCTAATTGTGAAATTTATCACCATTATTATAACCAAACAAGTCCAATTTGTAAATATTCTCACAATAGTACAGTCGGGTCAGAAGTGAGAGTGTTTGGAAAAGCTTGAGAGGCTCCGCCAGATTGTGACGGCTCCCCCGTTCCATAATGAGGGCACCCCTGCGATGGGGCAAATCGAATCTGGAGGATGTTTCATGGACCAGTTATTCACCATCATGCCCGAGTTTTTGCGGAACCCCGACGAGTTCTTCCAAAGCGTCCAGCGTAATGAGAAAGTGAACTCGCGGGCGCTGACACTTTCGCTCGTGTCCTTGTTTTCGTTCATGATCTATGGCTTCACCGTGGGTCTGGCAAAAGAACCTTTACAAGCTCTTTCCGCAGCAGTCAAAGTTCCCATTCTGTTCCTTTCGACGATGGCATTCTGCCTGCCTGCCCTGTATTTCTTTTCGCTTGCCCTGCTCGGCACCCCGCTGCGTTTCATGCAGGTTCTGACGGTCGTTCTCTCAGGCATCAGCGTGACGGCATTCCTGCTTCTGGGGCTTGCTCCCATCACACTCTTCTTTGTTTTGACCTCAACCGATTACGAATTCTTCCAGCTATTGGCGGTCGCTTTTGTCGGCCTCAGCGCATCGTTGGGAGTGTATTTCCTCTGGCGCGGCATGACCCTGGTGGAGACCGCCCGCAACGATGCATTGAACTCTATCGGCAAGCGAATTCTCTTCATATGGATTCTGCTATACGGCTTTGTCGGCACGCAGATGACCTGGCGCTTGAGTCCGTTCATCGGCAAGCCGGAGGACCCGTTCTACATCGTCCGCCCGTCGCGTGACAACTTCTATGTTGATGTGTTGAATGCCATCCGGGGCGCTTTGCACCTCTCCAACTCGGATATGACCATCCTCGTTCCTCTGATCCTCGGCGGAATTTGCGTTTTCGGCGTGGGCGGGTTGATTCTTGGCAGCCTGTGGATACGCAAGCCGGAAAAGAGATCTGCGCCAGCCCAGTGAATCAAAAGCCTCCCGCTTCATTCCAACGGGAGGCTTGAGTATTTCAGCCCAAGTTTGGATTCCAGAAGTTCTGCTTCTGGAACTCTGCAAGTTGAACTTGCAGACACCGTTCTGTATTACGCCGGAACGTGTTGAACTTCCCCTGCAAAATACTTTTTCTGGAAGAAGAAGGCTACATTCACCAACCCGATCATCACCGGCACCTCGATCAAAGGACCGATCACCGCTGCAAACGCCGCACCGGAGTTGATGCCAAAGACCGCTACTGCGACGGCGATTGCCAACTCAAAGTTGTTGCTGGCTGCGGTAAATGAAAGTGTGGTCGTCTTGGAATAGTCCGCGCCGATGGTTTTGCCCATGAAGAACGATACAAGGAACATCACCACGAAGTAGATCAAGAGCGGAATGGCAATCCGCACCACATCCAATGGCAGTTGAACGATGACATCGCCCTTGAGGGAGAACATCACCACTATGGTGAAAAGCAAAGCGATCAACGTCATTGGGCTGATCTTCGGCACAAAGACCTTGTGATACCAATCCTTGCCCTTCGCCCGGACGAGGAAGAAGCGCGTAAAGAAGCCTGCCAGGAACGGGATGCCGAGATAAATGAATACACTCTTCGCGATCTCGCCAATGGTGATATCTACGATATTGCCGGTCATACCGAACCACGTGGGCAGGACGGTAATAAAGACATAGGCATACACGCTGTAGAAAAGCACTTGAAAGATGCTGTTGAAAGCGACAAGCCCCGCCGCGTATTCGCTATCGCCTTTGGCAAGTTCGTTCCACACAATGACCATCGCGATACAACGTGCAAGACCGATCAAAATCAAGCCGGTCATATATTCCGGATATCCGCGCAGGAAGATGATGGCAAGCACGAACATCAAGATCGGGCCGATCACCCAGTTCTGCACGAGGGAGAGTCCCAGCACCTTCCAATTGCGGAAGACATCGCCCAACTCATCGTAATGGACTTTTGCCAGCGGCGGATACATCATCAGGATCAAGCCAATGGCAATCGGAATATTTGTCGTTCCGACTGAAACAGCCGTGTTGAAATTTGCCACCGCTTTGGGGAAGAGAAAGCCAATGCCCACCCCCACCGCCATGGCGAGGAAGATCCACAACGTCAGGTAACGATCGAGGAAAGAAAGTTCCTTGCGTTTTTCGTTTGTCATACTGCCTCCATGTTGCGGACTCCAAAGTCTCCAGACTTTGGAGAACTTCACGCCGAAGTCAGGAGACTTCGGACTCCAGTAATTCAACCATCACTTTTTCGATCTCATCGCGCACTGCGCGAAAGTCATTCATATCATCGGTCAATGCCGGGTCTGGAAAACCATGATGGACCTTCCTCCCTTTCCCTAACCAAACAGGACATTCCTCTGCCGCCGAATCACAAACGGTGACCACGAGATCGAAGCTTTCGTCTTGAAATTCGTCTGCGCGCTTCGACCTTCCCTCGTGCTGGATGCCGATTTCAGAAAGCGCTGTCAACGCCTTGGGGTGGATGTAGCCCGCAGGCTTTGTTCCCGCGCTGACGGCTTGCCACTCCGCGCCCATCCGCGCATTAACGATAGCTTCTGCCATTTGCGAACGGCAGGAATTTCCGGTGCAGAGGAATAAAACTTTTTTCATATAACTCTCTCCTTGTTCATGGTGTCCGTTCTTTTACCATGACAAAGAGTTCAAAATGTTATTGTCTGGTTAAGGATTCGCTGTCTCGAGTGCGCTGGTGATCCAGGTCGTCACCTCCGCAGGCGAAGGGATGCGTCCATACGAAACGACTTTTTCATTGATAATCAGCCCCGGCGTGGAAAGAATGTTGTAGGCAGTGATGTTGTTGTAATCGGTAACTTTGATCACTTCGGCTTCAAGGCTCATGTCGGTGATGATCTTGCGCACGATCTGTTCAACGCGTTTGCAATTGGCACAACCGGAACCAAGGACTTTGATGGTTAACATTTCATTTTCCTTTACAAGATCATATTGAATAAATAGCCAGTGAAGATAATCGCAATGGCGATCACGACAAAGAACGTCACCAGGAGAGGCATCTTCAAAACGCGTTTGAGAATCACCGCCTCGGGCAAACTTAAGCCGATGACAGACATCATGAATGCCAGAGCTGTGCCTACCGAAGCGCCTTTTTCGATCAAGGTCCCAATAATGGGCACAATTCCTGCCGCATTGGAATAAAGCGGAATGCCGATCAACACGGCCAGTGGAACTGACCACCACGCCTGCGCTCCCAAAATGGATACCAATGCATCTTCAGGTACGTAGCCGTGAATACCGGCACCCACTGCAATACCAACCACCACATACAACCAGACCTTGCCCACGATCTCTTTCACCGATTGCCAGGCGCGTTCAACCCGGTCGGACCAGGTTAGTCTTTCTTCGATCACATTCACTTTGCGGTGAACCTTCCAGACAAAATCTGCCACATGCTTTTCCATTTTGAGTCTGCCAATAATGAAACCAGCCACAATGGCAACTGCCAATCCCGAAGCGACGTACAAGCCCGCCACCTTCCAGCCAAATAACCCAAACAACAGAATGATCGCAACTTCATTGATGGTTGGTGCAGCGATGAGGAAAGAGAAGGTAACACCGAGTGGAATGCCTGACTCGACAAAACCTATGAAAAGCGGAACTGCCGAGCACGAACAGAACGGTGTGACGATTCCCAGCAGGGCGGCGAAGATGTTTCCCACGCCTTCACGTTTGCCGCCAAGCAGGGCGCGAGTCCGCTCGGGGCTGAAGAAGGTGCGGACAATCGAAATGAGGAAGACCATTCCCGATAGTAGAAGCAGGATCTTCGGCACATCGTAGAGGAAGAAAGCAAGAGACTCGCCAAGCTGTGAATCTGGAGGAAGCCTCAAGAGATCGAAAGAGATCCAATTCGCAAGGGGCTGGATGAGGTTATATGCAGCCAGCCATAAAACAATGGCAACAGCCAGAGAAGCAAATATCTTTTTTTCAGGTTGCGGCACAGATGGGGTAATGAGTGTGGTCATGGTTACAAACTCGCTATGGGAATCAAAGCAGGCACACAATGCGGACATTCACAAGATGGATATACCTGCGTATTGATGAGGGAAGAAACAGATTCGGCGGAGAGTCCGCTTAGGGAGGCAGAGGAAGTGATCAGGTCCAGCAGAGAGGCGTTCTTTATCTTGTAGAAAACATAACGCCCCTCGCGGCGATCCTGGAGGATGTCCGCTTTACGGAGCGCCATCAAATGCTGAGAGATGTAAGCTTGGCGTAGTCCCAATGCGGTTTCAAGGTGACAAACGCAAGCTTCGCCTTTGCCAATGGCAAGCAGAATGGCAATTCGCTGCGGAGAAGCAATAGCAGATAAAGGTTCTGCGATCTGTTTGGAGACTTGAGCAAAGGGTTGTTTTTTCATATTCATAAACCTGAATATATTGTAGGCTCACATTCAAAATATTGAATGTGACGATTGTCATTGAAACATCACCTCTCCTCTGACAACAAAAAAGCCTCCCAATATTGGGAGGCTTTGAAGTACAGATTGTTTTAGCGCCAGAAATTTTGTGTGGCAGGAATGAGACGAATTGCCACATCCAGCAAGAGCCCGAGCATGAAGAGCGAGCCAAAGGCGCGGTTGTTGCGGAAGCCAATGGGCGCGAAATAAAGAGGCCAACCACCCTGTCCTTCAGGGAAACCTTCGGGGCGAGTTTCGGGCTTGGGCTTGGTGAGAGGCGGAAGGCTCTCGCGTAAAGCAGGCAGTGCAAAAAGCACGATCAACATGACCGGTGTAAAGAACTTGGTGGCGATCAGATAGCCGGTGAAAAGATAGGGCAAGACCATCATGGCAATGATCGTGTAACGAGCCGCTTTTTCGCCAATGACTACCGGCAAGGTGTAGATCTTCTTGGCTTGATCCACTTTGATCTTATCGATGTGTTTGCCGAAGATGACGGTGGTAACGCCAAGCACATAAGGCAGGCTGGCGATGACGACCGACCAGTTCCAATTGCCCGTAAGGACGTAGTATCCGCCGCCGATCATGAGTGGACCCCAGACCATGAGGACGGCAACTTCACCGAGAGCCAAACCTTTGAGGGGCCAAGTGTAGAACAGGACAAAGAAGGAACCAAGTCCAAGTAAAATCCATGTCGTGGTGTTGAACTCGGTCTGCCAGACGAGGTATAAGCCCGCAACCATAGCAAGAATGCCGGTGACCACAAAGTAGGTCAGGTGCTGGCGTTTGGTCATCAAGCCAGAAGCGACGGGTTGAGCGCCGTACATGGTGCGATAGTAATTATCCTTATCCACACCGCGGACAAAGTCGGTATAGTCGTTGAAGATATTGTTGGTGGCGTGAGCCATGATCAGG
>CAZYLM010000188.1:0-5550 GCA_964648645.1 uncultured Anaerolinea sp. | reverse complement strand
CGTTCGCCCGCCAGGTATCCGTCATGATTAACATGGGCAGGTTGTATTTTTGAGCCACGTCCACATATTCGCGATGGACGCCCTCGAGGACGCTCCTGGCATAGTCGTTATAGATTAGACAGGCATGGAAGATGTGGGGATCGTATTCGACAGCCGGGTCGCGACGCAGTCGTTCGAAGATGGACCCTTCGGAAAGTGCAATGGATGTATTGCTTGGGTCGCTTACAAAAGTTTTAAAGTTCATGTTTAACTCCATCATCCTAAAGTGAAAAGCTTAATGGGTTAACACGGAAGTGCGATGTAGGTTGCTAAGCCTAAATCACCCTAGTCCACGGTCAAAGTTTTACTCAAATTCCTCGGGAAGTCAGGGTCAAACCTGCGCAGGGACTTAATATTACCGAGTTTTTTACCATATAGATTCCCTGCCGTTATTTCATATTGAAAGCGCGTTTAACCAACAAAAACGGTAACCCCAATATGCTCATCAGGAAAAGGAATGTAAATAGTATACGAGGCATATAGACTCTCTCATGCTCAACCGCAGATCGATTAAAATACTCGTCCACGTAATGATTGATGCTGGCTGGAGCAAGCAGGATCTTTATCCAAAGTTTCAGTGACCGAAGCTTTGCAAGGGTCGGCATGATTTCCATCTCTTGCGCCAACCTGTCGGAATAAGGGATCTGCTCAACCGGGTATACATTCCCCGTGTCGATGGCGGGAAATTCCTTGCATAAGATTTTCCAGGCTTGTTCCTGTTTTTCCTTTAATTCTTTTGGGAGTTTGTATTTCCCAACAAGCACGCCAACCGTGTAGTGTGCTTGCATTTCACTGATTGAGGGAATGTTGCCAATGATCGGACGCGCAAAACCGATCAGGAACAATTGATTTAAATCTGTGTGAACACAGCCAAGAAAAAAATCCTTTAACCGGATGACGCCATCCGAAAGATCTTGAAGGTGAGAGCGGTACCCGGTAGACCAGACAACAACATCCGGCGCGAGATGAAGCGTGGAGGTTTGGTCAAAGTTGAGATAGTCGCTCCACCCCTCGTTCGCTGGTGGACCGATGATCTGCAAACGATTCTCCGACACGGCATTCAGGAAATCGTCGCTTTTATTATGGAAGACGTTGAACAGCCCGCCCTTTGAACGGGCTTTGAGTTTCAAGTCCCATTCCCGTCTGCGACTGCGGGCTTCCATATCGGGATTTTTGCCTTGCCGTTGGTGTGGAAACCATGTTGCCAGAAGCCGGTCAAAGCGGATGCGAAACGTGACGAAACGCTCGCCGACCCAGTTGCGCGCGCCCTTGCCGAAAGAGAGCAGCAGCCGGTTGCGCAAAAAATCGGATGGGACGCCGCGGATGGGATGGTAGCGCGGGCTGACGCGGATGCCTGACCTCAGCGAAAGATACACCCTGTTGTTGTGTTCGCGCTTCGCCAGATGATTGGCAACGTCTGCGGCAGATTCTCCACCGCCGACCACGATAACGGTCGAGTTGCGAATGCCTTCCGGGTCATCTGTCATCGGGATCGTCGTCGAGTGAAAGGGTGTTTTCTGGTTGACCAAGCCGGTGCATATAAAAACGGCGTCGAAACGATGATGTTCCTCATCCCCATTTTCAGACACTAGAATCTTCCAGTAGCCGTTGCTCCGCGAAATATGCTTCACCTCCGCACCAAAGCGGATCTGCGTTTTCAAGTGGAAGTGTGCGGCAAACGCTTCCAGATAATCGCCAAATTCCGAGCCGCGATAGAACTCTTCATAATTTTTTTCAGGGGCAACCTCAGAAGTCCATTGGCGGAAGCACGAAAACTGTGTAGTGTATTTCGTGGAGGTGGAGATAAAATCCGGTCGTTGATTGCCCCAGCCCCCGCGCACCGAATGACCCTTCTCAAAGCAGATAATATCCGTTTTGGGAAAGGAGTCGAGCAGATATTTCAGCGTGACGAGTCCGCTGCAACCCGCGCCGATGACCGCGATCTTCATACAACCGTCAGGCTGATCAGTACATAATTGAATTGACCCGACTCCGGGACAAAGAGCAGGAGTCGGTCGCCCGCTTTCACCGGCTTTGTTTTCATGTACTCATCGAGCATGATAAAGATACTTGCCGCGCCGGTATTGCCCGCTGTGCGCAGGTTCGTCCAATAGGGGATTTCGCGGTTTGGGGATAGTTCGTTAATGATCTTCCTGACGGACGGCTCGAAGTAATAGGAGGACATGTGCGGCAGCACCATGCTGTATGAGTCGAGCGTCTCGCCATGTTCGGATAGCGCGCCTTCCACTGCTTTTTTGGATAATGGCGCCATATATCTGGCAAGGATGGATACGTTCTGACTCAGCATGAGAGGTTTGCTTTGCAACTGCATACACAGGGGAGCCTCGTTTGCAAACGAGCGCGAATACGTCCAGTTCACCTTGAGCGAAAACCCTTGTTTGTCTGGCTGGCTTTCCATGAGAAACGCACCCGCGCCATCGGATAGCATAAAACGCAGGAAGACGGACATGAACCATTTTGATTTTCTGACATTCTTCAAGATAGTGGGGATGTCGTAAACGGTCTGAAATGCCTTTGATTTAAGTCCGCTGGAGGATAACTCGACCCCGACACAGATTGCCGCTTTGGTTTCGCCCGATTTGACCGCCCGAGACGCATTAACGATTGCCTGCGCACCTGAAGAACAGATACCGGAATTGGAATTGATCTCCAGCGAATGACTCACCAGTTGTTCCCTGCTCAGTTGGTCGTGCAACAGGGATGAAATACCCGGAGCGAGCGTCGGCGCATAGGTCGTGCCGGCGGATAAATAGTTGATTTGAGGAGGGTTTTGATGATCAGATAAACAATCCTTCACCGCCTGTGAGGCGAGTTCGTAGATCGAATGAGTCGGATTCTGTTTTTTGTCGAGCGCGTAATGCCGGGTTTGGATCCCATTTGCTGCCAGTATTTTGTCCTTCACCTGCCCTTCGCCCAGAACCCTGCCCAGATATTTATCGATATTTCCGTTATCAATGGGTTCTCCCGGCAAGCAAGTGCCGGTGCTTGTGATGTAACAATCAGCCATTTTAACCTCGCGGATTCTTTCGCAGTAATTCGTAGGCGAACTCATCAAAGGCAATGTGATAATAAAGATATTCGTTCGGGTCCGAGCGGAACGTGTCGCTGTTGTAATGCCCGCGATTGCTATATACCTGCAAATAAAAATCGAGATCGATCATCGCAAGTTCGTCATTTGCGCAAACGTGCTTCAAACACCAGAGCACCAGCGAGTCGGAGTCGAATGAGTTGAGCGCGCGGATGGATGTGTGAAAATCTGCGAAGAGGGTGATCGTGAGCACCACAATGATGACCACATTCGTGATCCCGAAGACCTGCAACGAATGTTTTCGATTAACCTCCAAGATCTCACTGCCGAATTGTGCAATATCCTCCGGGCGGCTGTTTCGGTAGAAATCAATGTTATCCAGAAAAGCCTGTTTGTCGAAGCGGTCAAAAATTTCGTAGGAGAGGTTATCGTGGCAGATGGTCAACCCATGAGCCACAATATCCTTGATGGAATTGACGCTGAAATCGCCATCGATTCCATCGAGCAGTTTGCCGGTCTTTTCCCTGCGCTCAGGCGTGCCGGAGAGGATGTAACGATAAAGAACCGGCTCGATCTGCACATGACGGATCAACAATTTGAGCGCTTCGCGCGAGGCGAGGTATTTGATCCCGAATGCGAGCAGGCTGTCGATGATCTTCTTTTCGAACCCGAAGGCGCGGCGATGAGTAATAAATTTGATTGGGACGATGACCAGTCTCAGGAAAAAATACGAGATTGTCAATATCGGGCGGATGAACCGGTAATCAAACCGGGCTTTTTCCTTGCTGAATATCTCGTTTATATAGTCGGTGATGTATGGAAATCTTTGCATCTTTAAAATTCTCCAAACACAAATCTTGTTGCTCGATTTTACATGATATGGATGGAATTAATCTGATTTGGCATGGCGGACGAGAACCTGCGCGTAGGTATGCCCCCTCTCTCCTTGACCTAAATCGGTTGCCTCTTTGTTCATGATGCCCTTCCCTGAAAGGTTTTACCGTAGTGCCTTTCCACCGGACCTCTCCGCATTGCGTGAAACTTGGTCGATCAGGTTTCATCTCAAGAAACCGTGAAAACCTGTCAGGTCTTAATTATCAGTTACCAATTACCAAACCTAATCCACGGTCAACGTCTTCGACAAATTCCTCGGGAAATCAGGGAAGGACCTCTCCCGGCCTCCCCCAAGGGGGAGGAGTCTTTGCTTCTCCAAGTGAGACCAATTCCCGATGAGCCAATTCCTGATTCCCAATTTACAACTGTCAATCCATTGTCAGAGTCTTCAGGGTATTGAGCAAACCCATCAGGTTATTCTATTCTTCCTTCAATCGATTGCGCCGCGCCTCTTCCTCTTCTGCTTCTTGAATTCTCTCCGCTCTTCGCCGGTCGATCTCTTCCATGTTTTCCTGATATATCCTTTCTCGTTCTTCAGCCTCCGCCTTGAGTCTCAGGTCATATTCACGTTCGGTTTCAGGAAGATTGTATCGTTCATATTCTGAAAGAGTATAAGATTCCAAGACCGGTGACGGCATTCTCCCCGCCGGTGTGCTTACGAAGGCAATAAGACTTTCAGCTATTTTCGTTACTATCTTTAGGATGACCAATATGCCAAATATGATTGCAGTTGGAACGATCATCCATAGCGCCCCGACCAACATAATAGTAATTATGCTGCTTTCGTTTATGTCGTAAGCTGGCATGTCCATTCCAATAAATGGCAGAGAAGGCGCTTGAAAACCATACAATTGGGCAAAACCAGACAAAAATAAAAGAAACCCATTCACCCCTAAAAGGAAAGTCGCTGTACATGCAACAATGAATAAGAATAGAAACTTCAAGCCGCGAATAAAAAGCTTTTCAGAACAACCAAGACCTGATTTATTATTCGTTTGGGATGGGATAAAGGAAACAATAAATACGGGGATCGCAGTACTAATGAGTGAAACGATTACAAGAAAAAATGCTGTGTTATGCGGATAAGAAATATATTGATTTGACCCGCCGATATCTGGCAAAAGCGTATTTTGATAAATTGCTATGGAAAAAGCCAGTGCAGCAAAACTAATTATCCCGCATAGGAGTGAGGAAATTAGAAACAGCAAGTATTTCATAAATCGCATAAGCAATCCTCCATAATCAACTTTCGACTATATCTAATTCACCGCCAACTTTGAGCTCAGTTTCTTGGAAAATCAGGGTCATCTTACAGACCTGACAGGTTTCATCATGACGAATCTTAATCGAACTTCTCCGCGTTGCGCTGAACTCGGTCAATTGAAATTCAGCGGAAACCCGTCAAGTCTTAATACCGATTCCCAATGTACCAATCCCCGATTCCTAACCTCAATCCACCGTCAACGTCTTCGACAAATTCCTCGGGAAATCGGGATCAAACCCGCGCATCACAGACATGTGATACGACAGCAACTGCAACGGCAGCACACCCAGCAACGCAGAGATCT
>CAZYLM010000187.1:0-5607 GCA_964648645.1 uncultured Anaerolinea sp. | reverse complement strand
ATCAAACCAATGATGAGCAGGCGGCGCTGTTCGTTGATCTCATGTTCGCGCGCCATGGCTTCGGCATCTTCTGCCGCACCGCCCAGTTCCAGCGCTTCGAACCCAGCGGATGAAACAGCACGGCGTAATTCAGCTTGCGTAATAATGGTCGGCACGTATTTGACGCGTGCCTTTTCGGTTGTAAATGTCACTTGCGCTTCGAGAACGCCATCGAGTTTGGCGAGGGCTTTCTCAAGGCGGCGGGCATCGTTGTCATCGGATAAACGCTTGATGACAAGGTCCGCTTCACCGGTGGCGACCCCGTATCCGGCGCGGTTGACGCGGGCGATGAAATCGGTCAGCCCGAGTTTGGAAGCGTCAAAATCCAATGTAGCTCGCTCGGAGGAGAGATTCACCACCGCGCTTTGCACACCGTCAAGTTTCTTCAAGTTGCGTTCCACTGTGGCAACACAGTTGGCGCAGGTCATGCCGGTGATGGGGAGGGTGAGTTGTTTGGTTTCTGTCATGGGAGGATGTAAAGAGGTAACACAAGTACACAGGTATACAAGATGTGTTTACGTGTCTACCTGTGTACTTGTATACTCGCTACAAAGCAATCAATCCTTCGGCAGGATAATTGATCTCTGCCAAAAGAGCCTTGATCTTCGCTTCGTCGGCGGGGGCATCGAAGGTGATGGTCACTTTCTTGCTGGCTTCTTCCGCCTTCACAGACTGGACACCCTGCAATTCGCCAACTTCCATTTCAATGGTGTGGGTGCAGTGTCCACAATGAATGGCGGGGACGTTATAGGTTACGGTAGTCATGGTTTATTTCTCCTTGAATTTGGTTTTTTTATTTGACAATTAACTCGCCCGTCATCCCGGCTTCTTTGTGACCGGGAACGGAGCAAATAATTTCATAGGTGCCGGGTTCTGTGACCGTGAATGTAAGCGTGCTGGTGGCGCCCGCCGCAGTGGCAGAGTGCAGATCATATTCCGCATGATCGCCGGACATGTGATCCATCTCCATGCCCGAAGTGGACACGTCCTTCACAGGAATGACTGCGATCACAAAGTCGTGCTCGACCGCGCCTTCGTTGATCAGCGTCAACTCGACAGGTTTGCCCGCAGTCACATTAATGACATTTGGCGAAAAGCCAAATTCCTTCATGGTCACAGTGACTTTGGTGGTTGACGAAGATCCGCCCGCGCAGGCGGAAAGGAACACAACCAAAAGAACCGATAAAACTTTCTTCAACAACATGGATTTCAACTCCCAAAGGATTTAAACTTTCGTAGACATCTCAAATACTTCAGTGATCTCTTTCAACACCCGCTCGCGTTCCTTTTTATCGCTGCCTTGAATGGCAGTGATGACGCACGAATTGAGATGGTCTTCAAGGATCTTCGTGCTGACTTTGTTCAGCGCCGCTTCAACTGCCTGTATCTGGCGGATGACATCGATACAATACGCATCTTCCTCGACCATACGGATGACGCCGCGCAAATGTCCTTCAACAGTTTTTAATCTTCGGATGGTGGTCTCGTTTTCCATGGTTACCTCTATGTTTCAGATACAGCCTTTCGACCTGCTCTTACCCCCCCCAGGGGGGTGGGGGTATCCGAAATATAAACCATCCGGTGCCCTCTCGTCAAGTCGATAAATGTCATCGGATTGGGGTGTAAAATGACCACATGACCATCTCGGCAAAAGATCTCAAGCAGGTTGTTGTTTTTCAGCATTGCACCGACGATGATCTGAACCTGATCTTGAAAAACAGCATTTCCCGTTCCATTGAGGAAGGAGGTTTTTTCTTTTTACAAGGTGATGAAGCTGCCTACTTATATATCCTCACCAGCGGACAGATCAAATTGATGCAGTCAAATCCGAACGGACAGCAAGTCAACTTGCGGACGATCTACCCCTGGCAGATGTTTGGCGCTCTGGGAGCCGTCCGCACGGATGGAGCCACCTACCCCGCCTCCGCTCAAACCTTGGAGGACAGCACGGCTCTTGCCATCCCGAGCCTGTTCCTGCGCTCCATGCTGGAGACTCGTCCCTATCTCTCGTTCGACTTAATGACCCTGATGACTTCCTACATCCAGGAAATGCAGGCACGTTACCGTGAACTCGCCACCGAGAAAGTGGAGCAGCGAGTGGCTAACGCGTTGATCCGTTTGGCTGGGCAATCAGGCATAAGGCGCCGTCCTGAGGCGGTCGAAGAGTCCGATAAAGAAGCCGGGATCGAGTTATCACTCTCCCGTCAGGATGTGGCAGAGATGACGGGTACCACGCTCTACACGGTCAGTCGTCTTCTGAGCGAGTGGGAGCGAAAGGGCGTCATCCAGACCGGCAGGGAAAAGATCGTGATAACAAATCCTCACGAATTGGTGCGGATCGCAGATGGACAAGTGTAAGGGCGCAGAAAGGTTGCGCCCTTTTTATTTGCGCTGGCGCAAAGAAGGAATTGGGGGAATGCGATATTCTGTGTCCACTATGAACAGTGATTTTGCGATTTCTGAAACCAGCGTGGAAAGCCTGCTGAAAGCCACACCCAAAGCCGTCCGCTTCTTTTTGGACCGGCGCCTGGGATGTGTGGGCTGCGGATTTGCGCGTTTCTGCACACTGGGCGATGTCGTCAGAACCTATCACATGGACGAACAGCCTTTTTTCGATGAAGCGCAAAATTTACTCGTTCAAACCAATACAACAAGGAGTTCAGAATGAAACTTTATACAAGATTTTCTGTTTTTATGATCCTGCTTGGAATTTTCATCACAGCCTGTGCGGGCGCAAGCTTTCAACCGGTGGATAAGGAATATGTATTGACCACTGACCTGCGTGACGGCAAGCTGGTTTTCCTCGGCGTCAGCGACGAGATCAACGGCATGGAAAATCCTTCGCTCAGCGCGAAACCCGGTGAACGAATTACCGTCACCCTCATCAATGGCGGCGAAGGTGAACACAACATTACCTTCCCCGAAGTCAAAGCGACCTCAGAGATCGTAAAGGAAAAAGGCGAAGAAGCCTCCGTCACGTTCACCGTTCCCAACATTCACGGCGAGATGGAATACTACGACGGTGTCGGCAACCATGCGGACCTGGGTATGCACGGCAAGCTGGTCGTCACTGAAACCGGCGCGGGGATGCCTGTCACGAACGCCACCAGCAATGGCGACCCGGCTGTGATCGCCGCCTTCCAAAAGGGCGCCTGCGGTTCCTGCCATACCATTTCTGGCATTCCCGGTGCAGTTGGCGTCGTGGGACCGAAGCTCGATGACATCAACATGATGGCTGAAGAAATCATCAAAGACTCTGCGTACACGGGTCATGCCACCAATACAGAAGAATACATCCGCGAATCGATCGCAGACCCGATCTCTTCCTCGCCCCCGAATGCCCCACTGGCGCTTGTGCCCCGAACGTGATGCCCGCCACTCTTTCGCAGACCTTGACCACCGATGAAGTCAATTCCATCGTCACATACTTGAGCGGATTACCCGATGGCGCGTACAAAGAATCAACCACCGCTGAAGCCACAGTCGCTCCACAAGAACCCGATAACAGCGGCGTGGATATCATCCGCGACCCAACTGAAATCCCCGCCCCCATTGGCAACCGCGAACCGACCACCGTCCGCATCGACCTCGAAGCAGTCGAAGTCACCGGTCAACTCGCAGACGGCACCACGTACACTTACTGGACATTCAACAATCAAGTCCCCGGACCCTTCTTCCGTGTGCGTATCGGTGACACCATCGAAGTCCACATGAAGAACAGCACCTCCAGCACCATGAATCACTCTGTAGACTTCCATGCCGTGACCGGTCCCGGCGGCGGTGCAGTCATGACGCAAACCGAACCCGGCAAGGAAACCATGTTCACCGCCAAGGCGCTCAACGCAGGTTTGTTCGTCTACCACTGCGCAACCCCAATGGTCGCCCAGCACATCTCCAACGGCATGTACGGACTCATCCTCGTCGAGCCCGAAGGCGGACTTCCCCCCGTAGACCGCGAGTTCTATGTGATGCAAGGCGAGCTCTACACTGCTGGCAACTTTGGCGACCCCGGACACCAAATGGGCGATACCACCAAACTGCTCAACGAAACTCCTGAGTACTTCGTCTTCAACGGCGCCGCTAATGCCCTCAAAGACAAGAAGCCGCTCAAAGCCAACGCCGGCGACAGCGTCCGCATCTTCTTCGGCGTCGGCGGACCGAACTTCACTTCTTCCTTCCACGTCATCGGTGAAATCTTCGATAGAGTCTACGATCAAGCTTCCATTACCGGCGCACCGCTCACCGACGTGCAGACCACCCTCGTCCCGCCCGGAGGCGCAACCATGGTCGAGTTCCATCTTGAAGTGCCCGGCAACTACGTTCTCGTTGACCATGCCCTCTCAAGACTGCAGCGCGGACTCGTCGGCTTGCTCGTCGTCGATGGCGAACCCAATCCCGAGATCATCAACGGCACACCTTCCGCTGGCAGCGGACATTAATAGATCGAACGACGGACTCCAAAGTCTCCAGACTTTGGAGTCTTTTTTATTCCAACGACTGGAGTCATTGGACTCCGTTATAATCTTTCCGATGAAAAAACGAACGCTTCTTTCTACCCTAAGCCTGCTCCTGTTTCTCATAGCGGGGTGCGCCCCGAAAACGGTCACCCCTGACCCGAACGCGATCATTCAACAGGCCGTTGCCGCCACCCTCGCCGCCATCCCCACCTCCACACGAACTACACCCCCCACACCTTTTCCATCACCCACGCCGTTTAGCCTGGCTGGCTTATTTTGCGAATACCAGTTCTGTATCGGTCATCCCATCGATGTGACTTTCTTCGACGTAAGCGCTCAACAAAACCCTGCCTCCCCTTCCACGTACAGCCAGGGGCTCCTCGCGGCATTCAATGGCAACCTCTTCATCCAAGTCATCTGGCAGATCGCCCCCGGCACGTCTGACCCAAAATTTCTTTTGGACACCCTGCTCGACGATGAGATCGATATACCTGCCAACAATATGGATATTTTTCTGATCCGCAGCATGAATGTGATCTACGATAACATCACCAGCACAGCCACTCCCGCCCTGCCTTTCGGCGGTGCAGGCGCATGGACCTGCGGCGACCGCGTCTTCGCCTGGAAAGTCTATTCCCCACAGGACGGCACATCCCGCGGTATGTTCGACGAGGCGCTAGCCCGATTCACCTGCGGGCAATAGGAAGAACAGGTGAATGTCAGACTCTCCTCCGGGCGGTAAGATAGTTGCAAGGAGCAAACAATGTCAACCGAACAGGAACTCATCAGCTTACGTGCCCGGATAGTGGAATTGGAAGAACGCCAGGATTACCTCTTCAAACATTTTGGTCTGCAATATACCGGTCAGCCCGCCTGGCAGGACCCGCGTGTCATCAGCCTGGTACGGCAGGGCAATAAGATCGAAGCCATCAAGCTCTACCGCGAACTGACCAATGTCGGTCTTGCCGAAGCCAAATCCGTCATCGACCGCATCGAAGCGGGGGGATGAATCCCCCCCCTTTTACGAAACGCCCCAAAGGTCATCTCAAACTGAAGTTGTTTTTCAACCAATCCTTCGTGGTGACGGTGGGTAACATCAGTGAATAATAAA
>CAZYLM010000186.1:0-5625 GCA_964648645.1 uncultured Anaerolinea sp. | reverse complement strand
TTGCATTGACGCGCTTGTCTTCCACAGTGTCGTTCCAATCTGCGGGGATATTCTGTCCCCCGATCTCCCACACGAAGACCCAGGCAAGGATGAGCAATACAGACTGAATCGCAGGGTTTGGGTCCACAACGTAGACGGCGGCAATGGGTCCGCTCGATTTGACCAATCCGCTTACGAAGGTCCGCAGGTAGGTCACTTTGAACAATAGAACGTAGACGACCTCGAGCACTGCGGCGACGATCAGGATCACAACGATAAAGGGATTGAGATAATAGGAGCAGATCAAGGCTGCGATGAACCACCCGGCGAACCAAAAGATCCCGCTTCGATAGCTCAAGGCGTTTTGCGCCAACGGATAGCGCAGGTCGGAAGCCTCGACGGAATACCCGGCATTGATCCCGCCTGTGAATTTCTCCTTATCCACCGCCATACCTGCTAGGTCGTTCAAGGCGTAGATCGCTGTGTAAGCGGCGAAGGCGGTAAAAATGGAGAGTGCAACGGTCAAAAGGGAAGGGAAAGCTCCCAGCCATAGCAAAGCTACAAAGCCCGGCAGGGCAAGGTCAAGCACGCCATGTGTTGTACGGGATAAGGCAAGGAATTTTTTCATCGACAATTTCTCCAGAGCGGTTATTTCCTGAAGTGCACCATGTAGTTATTATCTTCCACCCCGGCCGCGACCCAGAACTTTTTTGTGAACGGGTTGTACATCAAGCTGGAAAGACGTTCAAAGTTTAACCCGGCTGCATGCCCCCAGATTTTAAGCTCGCTGGGGCGGATCAGTTTTGAATACGTGTGTGTGCCGCGGGGCAGCAGACGCAAAATATATTCGCCGCCAAAGATCACAAATAGGAATGCCTTTGGTGTGCGGTTGATGGTGGAGAAGAATGCCTGCCCGCCGGGTTTGAGTGCCTTGGCGCAAGCCGCTACAACTTTTTCCGGTTCCGGCACATGTTCGAGCATTTCCATGCATACCACCACATCGAATGTCCCAGCTTCCCTTTCTGCCAGGTCTTCGACCCGCTCGTAGCGATAATCGATGGATAAGCCCTGGTCTTGGGCGTGTTTCCGGGCGACCTTAATCGACGCCTCGGACAAGTCCAGGCCTGTCACCCGTGCCCCAGCTTTTGCGAGTGCCTCAGAGAGTATTCCACCACCGCATCCCACATCGAGGGTCTTTGGGCTTGGGACGGTGATTTTCTCCATGATGAAATTTGTTCTTAATGGGTTGATGGTATGCAGCGTTCCCATCTCGCCTTTGGGGTCCCACCAGATATGGGAGACCCGGTCGAACTTGTCGATCTCTTGTGCGTCAGAGTTTTCAAATGTGGTCATATTTTATGGTGATCCGATCTTCTAAATTTTTTACAGCGAATTCGATTTCATCCGCTCTGATGTCGTTGACGAAAACACAGCCTCCAATGCCGCGTGGCAGGGGGACGCGCTGCAATCCGTTCCGATGGTAGGTGCGCTCTGTCAGCGAAGCCCAGAGCAGACCCGGGTCGAGGAGTGATGCGTTCAATTCAAAGCCCATGGAGTCGACCAGCCGGAGGATGCGTCCGACTTCCTCCTCGGTAATCAGACCCCTTTCCCGGGCGATCACGCTCGAAACAAGGATATCGAGGAGAACCGCTTCGCCATGGAAAATATCTGCGTCATGGCGGGTTTCCAACCCATAGCTGAAGGTATGACCGAAATCCACTTTTCGTGCGAGTTCTTCTTCGAAGAGGTTTGGCTCCAGTTCTTCGATCATACCTTTGATGGCACTGTCCAGAATGGTGTCGCCGTCTTCATCCTGGAAGTGGGAATCTACACTTTGTCGTCCGCGCATTTCAAGCAGTGAAAATAAACCCGCATCCTTGATGACTGCAAGTTTGATGATCTCGCAAACCCCATTCAGGATGTGACGCTTCGGCAGGGTTTTGAGAAACGCCTTGTCAAGCAGGACCTTTTGCGGCGGATGGAATGCGCCGAGCCGGTTCTTGCTCTCCTTGAAGTTAATGCCGGTCTTGATGCCGATCGAGGCGTCGACATATCCCATTAGGGTTGTCGGCACTTTGATGTGCGGCACACCACGTCGGTAGCTCGATGCCACAAAGCCGACCACGTCGGTCAACACCCCGCCGCCGATGGCGATGATCGGTTCGTCCCTGCGGTGGATGGGGAACTGATCCAGTTCATGCAGGAGGCGCAGGTAGTGGTCGAGCGTTTTGTTCTCCTCCCCGCCGGGGAAAGTGATCACCTTTGCATCGATATGGTGGTAGCGGAAATAGTCTCGTATTTCGGCGGATAAATGTTTCTCAACATTTTCGTCCACAACTACGAAGCGACGTGCATCTTCATTCCTACCCACAGATAGAAGCTCCCAATTTTGCGGGTGGAAAATATTGGAAGTGTTTACGACCTCATATTCGATCGTGTGTTGAAATGAAACTCTTTTTGTACTCATGATTTCTTTTACTAGGTGCACTGATGAAATTCGAAACTCTGAAGGATGGCAATGAAATCGGCTTTTCAAGGCTGGCTGTCATACTGCGCCAGGTTCATCTGAAAGGCTTTCTTCATCAAGCCGGAGATCGGAAGCAGCATCGTCCAGCCGAGGACTCCTTTCGGGTATATACTCATCTTCCGCGATACCGCTGTTCCGTCAGTCGAGTTGCTAAACTCCCACTCCTCCAAAAAATGAGATGCCAGGTATTGCAAAGGAGGGGTGAATTCTTGGAACCGCATGGCGATCCGTCTATCGGTATCCCATTCGACGATCTCTTCGATGTGGGCAGAACCGTCCGTGTTCTCCACCTGAATCCTTGAGCCGACCAGGTTCGGGGTTTGTGTATGAAAGCTGGCGCTTTTGATTCCCGGAAGGATCGAAAATCCCTGGAATTCTTGCCAGCGCTCTGTTCTGAGGAACTCGGCGCAAATCTCATGTGAGGATTTGCGGATAAAACCTTCCACTTTGATTTCTATGGGTTTCATCAGTATTGTGTTAGACGACCCTGCTCCAGTTGGATTTTGCCTCCAGCACACGATTTGCCAATGCCTGCGCCATTTCGAGGCTGTGATTCTTGTAATTGCCGCATTGCGCGATATTGGCATACGGCACTTCCTGTGCGACCAGAACATCCTTCAGGATCTTTTCGTAGGTGTCGTGGATTGCTTGAGCCCGACCTTCGTTAAAGAGGATGAGATAAAAGCCGGTCTGGCATCCCATCAGCCCGATCGAGATGAAGTTTTGCGGCATGTATTTTTGGAACCCCCACAGCAGGAAATGCTCGAAAGAATGCATTTCAGTGGAGGATAGAAAAACGGAATTTGGTTCGTTGATGCGCAGGTCCACGGAATAGACAATATCACCGGTCAGACCCGGCGTTGCGGCTCGTAATTTAACGTGTGGCGCCTTTAACTTCCGATGGTCTAATTCCCCCACAGTCCCGGCCTCCCAGCCGAGTTGAGCAAAATCGATCATAACTCTCTCCTCTGATTGTGTTCGAGGTGACTGTCACCTCGATTTGATTATACAAACTGCGACAGATGTTTGTAGCTGTCGTTCAAGGCTTTTTCCCATGAGGCAACGTGGTGGTACAACTCCACAGACGCATAGCCGCTGAATCCATTATCTTTGAGGGTCTTGAATGTTGCGGCAAAATCCATCGTGCCTTCACCGGGAATCTCATGGAAATGGACAATGCCTGTTAGTGTATTGGCGACCATCTTGTCCATAAGCAATTTTCCATTCCTGTCTTTCGTGCTGCGCAGATAAATGATGATGGGTCTTGCGCGTTCGAGCACATCGTAGCTCAAGCCAGGGACCGAAATTAGATAGACGAAGATCTCGCTCTCGAAAGGAGATTGGGCAGTGTAGAGGCTGTTGTAATCCACGAAGGCGGGTGCGGTAGAGATATTTACAGAGCCGAGGATGGACTCAATGCGCTTCTTTTGTTTTGTATCGGGCGTCTCATCATGGAAATAAAGCGGATGCTCCGGGTCCACAAGAAGGTAATCGGCTGTTTCCGGGAAGTAAATAAGGTACTTGGCGAATTTCAGGTCCATCTTCAATCCCTCCGCCCATTTGACAAGTTTCAGGTTGTAGCCCTCCTGTGAGTCAGAGACATGCAGGAATCTGGCGTGCGGAGCGGCTTTGCCGAGCGCTTCGAGATAATTCGTTTCAGAGCAATAGTTGTGATTCAAATCCAAATGCAATTGGAAGCGCTTTGAGTCCACCTCGTTGACGAGACTCAAGCCTTGTTCGAGGGTTTCGATGTACATCCCCGGCTCTGGTTCGATCAATAGCGTAATGTCATCATCGCCCCGTAGGTAGTTTAGGCATTGATGGATGCTGTCCACCAGTAGTTCGCGCGGGTTGACTAAGGGATTTGAAACGTGCTCATCACGAATAAATCCGCTTCCGAACGTGACCAGATCGACTCCCAATTTGCGGGCTACATCGATCCCCCGGTGGATAAGGTTGATGCGACGTTTCCGTCCCGCGAGATCGGGGCTCATCAAAGACGGTTCATGCGGGCGCTGGGGGGTGAAGAAATGTGAGGCGGTGGAAACGCAGGCAGCTTTTACTTCCAGACTTGCGAGTCGATTTTTAACCGTTTCGAGATACTCATCAGTGATATCGAAAGGGTTGAACTGATCGCGGTGAAAGGAAAGTTCGACGCCGGGGTATCCCGCTTTGTCCACTTGGCTGATCGAATCGAGAAAATCCAGGTTGGTCAACCCGAATGTGCTGTAACAAAGTTTAATCATTCGTACGGCTCCAGATGCTGCACAATTGTACCTGTACCAGCCCGTCAAACGGGAGCCGCGCTGTATCGGGCGGGGGCTGTGGATTGACCGACGGCTGTTTAATTAGGGAGTTTTGTGCCGAACTTGCCCGGCAATTGGTGATTTTACCATGCAGGGCAAGGTAAAAAGCAAATGACCGTTCGTTTATAATCACTGGATATATGTCTCAAAAAGTGGTTGTTGCCATGTCTGGCGGTGTGGATTCCTCGGTTGCGGCGGCTTTGCTCAAGGAGCAGGGCTATGACGTGACCGGGATGATGATGCGCCTGTGGAGCGAGCCCGGCAAGGAAGAGTCCAACCGCTGTTGTACGCCCGATTCGATGGCGCAGGCTCGCCGTGTGGCGGGGATCTTGGACATTCCTTTTTATGTGGTGGATGCCAAGGACGTTTTCCGTGAGACGGTGGTGCAGTATTTTCTGGATGGGTACGCCAATGGCGAAACGCCGAATCCGTGCTTGATGTGCAATCGTCAGATCCGCTGGACGTTTTTGCTTAATCATGCCTTGGCTTTGGGGGCGGAGTTTATGGCGACAGGGCATTATGTGAGAATTCAGAATGCAGAAGGCGGAATGCGGAATTTACTTCGCGCCGTTGACCATTCTAAAGATCAGTCGTATGTGTTGCATGTTTTAGGACAGGATAAGTTGAAGCATGCGCTTTTCCCGATCGGAGATTATCCCAAGCCGGAGATTCGGGCGATCGCGGAGCGGTTTGGTCTGCCTACCGCTTCACGCAAGGACTCGCAGGATTTGTGCTTTTTGGCGGGCGAAGATTACCGTAACTTTTTACAGCGCAATGCGCCAGATATGTTACAGCCCGGAAATATCGAAACCC
>CAZYLM010000185.1:0-5628 GCA_964648645.1 uncultured Anaerolinea sp. | reverse complement strand
ATTGTACATCCGCATCGGCGGCATATTCAAGGAAGGTTGCCGCGCCGCCGATCTCAGCCTGCGGAATGAAATCCTCGCGTTTGAAGCCAAAGACGTCCATCGTCATCTGGCAGCCGATCAGGCGAACGTCCATTTCCACTGCCATGTCGCGCAATTCTTCGATGGACGCCACCCCTTTGTTTTTGAAGGTCTGCTTCATCAGGTTGGTCGCCAAGCTTTCAAAACCGGGCACATTTGCCATCAACAGGTTTGGCATGGGCCAGGCAATGTTTTGGAAGCCCTCAGGACCGAACGGCATTTTCATCGGCATGGCAGGGTTGCCAAGTGGCGAGACGGCCGCCGTCAGTTCGGGCTTGAGCAGGGTCAAGCCATAAAAAGTGAAGAAGATTCCCACTTCCCAGCCCATGGCTGCGGCAGCGGTCGACAGAATGAAAGGCGGGTATGCCCAATCAAGGGTCCCTTTGCTCGCGATCAGGGCGAGTCGCTTTGTGGCATTCGGGTCAGATTTAGTCATGGTTCGCTCCTTAGGATTTCTTCAAAAAGAAAACGAACTTCCCACCCTCTTCTGTGGAAAGCAACAATTCATTGCCGGTCTGGCGGCTCCATGCAGCGATATCGGGCGGCGACCCGGCATCGGTCGCGATCATTTTCAGGATCTGGCCCGAACTCATTTCGTTCATCGCCTTCTTCGTCTTCACGATCGGCATCGGGCAAAGCATACCTGTGCAATCCAGTAAAACATCTTCTTTGATAATTTCTATTTCGCTCATGATTTTCTCCTAATATCTTTTTTTCTCACAACGACCGCAGATCGCCGAAATCCGCAGGCAATTAACGGTCTGCTGCCTTTCGTCAGCGATCAAGAAGTACGATTTCTTCTTCATCGTATTTCGAACGGTCCTCCACCAACCTCCACGAACGGTGACTGACCGTCCTGCCTTTGTCCACACGCGAGATGATATAAGAAAAGAACGGCTGCGCCCACTCGCGGTCATATTCCGAAGGGATGTTCGGGCAATCGGGGTGCGAATGAAATACTCCGATCAGATCCAAGCCTAATTCCATCGCCTTCATCTCCGCTTTTAGATAATCTTCCGGCGTGAGCAGGAAACGATTATGACGAGCCTCTTCCTCGCGCGCATTTTCCAGCGGTAAGACCTCATTCACATCTCCATCCGTGCCCAATAAAAAACCAGCCCCCTCCCCCGGGTATGCCGCTTCGATATGGTGATTGATTCTTTCGATCAGTTTGTTTGTTATCTTCAAACCCATTTGTTATGCCCGCTCCCACAAAGATTTATCGCTCAAATATTTATAGCCCGCATCCGGCAGGACCGTGACAACCACGCCTTCTTCCAACTGACTTGCCACTTCGAGCGCTGCGACGACTGCCGCCCCGGAGGAAATTCCCACGAACAGACCTTCTTCACGCGCAAGTCTTATCACCATCTCATGCGCCGCCTCTGTCTTGACCTCGAGCGGAGTGCCCGCCAGAGACTCATCATAGATCCCAGGCTTGATCGCACTTGGCATGTGCTTGAGTCCTTCCAATCCATGAAAGGGCGCATCGGGCTGAAAGGCGATCGTTTTGATGTTCGGTAGTTGTTCGAGCAGATAACGACTCGTCCCTGTGAATGTGCCGGATGTGCCGAGTCCCGCCACAAAATGTGTGACCTGCCCATTCGTCTGACGGACGATCTCCGGCCCTGTGCTGAGATAATGCGCCTGCCAGTTCGCTTCGTTATTGTACTGGTTGGCATACCAGTACGTATCGGGAAATTGCGACGCCAATTCCCGCGCTTTGAGGATGGCACCATCCGAGCCTTCGAGCGGGTCGGTAAGGATCAGCTCCGCGCCGAGTGCCTTCAGAATGGAGATCCGCTCGGAGCTGGCGCTGGCTGGCACCGCTAATGTGACTGGGATTCCCAACGCCGCGCCGAAGGTCGCATACGAAATGCCCATATTGCCAGAGGTCGAGTCCAACAGGCGCTTGCCATTGCCAATATCGCCATTGAGAATCCCGTTCTGGATGATGTTCAACGCAGGTCTGTCTTTGACCGAGCCGCCGGGGTTGAACCATTCAGCTTTGACAAAGACCCGGGTACGAGGAGACAGGGTTGAGGCGCCGCCTTGAGTCGGTCCAAGGGTCACACGGCGAAGCGGGAGCAAGGGCGTATCCCCTACATGGAAGGCAAGGCTGTCCATGGGAATGGTATTCGATTCAGTTAATCTCAGGTCTAGTAAGGTCATTTTCTCTTCTCTTAAATAAAAACAGCCAACGGACAAACAAAAAGACGGCGAACAAACGCCACATGCGATGTATTCATTCGCAAGCGGGGGTCGTTCTACCGTCCAATTCCGTTGACTGCGGAGGGGTGTCTATCTCAGGCGGTAGTTACGAGCCCCGCGACAGACACAAGCAATGTTCAAGGGTTTTCATGGTTTTGTACATAGATTGCGCCTATTCTATGAATCTTACGGGTTTTGTCAAGATAAATATTCCTATCCCCCCGCTGCCGATGCCATGAAGATCACCTTGTCGTCATCCTTCAATTTCGTCTCCATCCCCGCCAGCTCGCGGATATGGATCCCATTGACAAAGATATTGAAGTGGCGCCGCAACTCTCCATTCGAGTCGAAAAGGTGCGGGCGAAGCCCAGGGTACTGCTGGAGGATATTATCCAGCAAGTCTGCAACACGCCCACCCACCACAGAGAATTCACTCTGGTTATCCACATAGTATTTCATCAAGGCAGGGAATCGGACAAGAGGCATATAAATATTCTACACGAATTCAAAGCTCTAATGGAGTTCCTGGCAGGTTTCATTTATAAAAAATTATATTTATGAGAACATCGCCCAAGAAGCGTATGGGCATCGTATGGCAAACGGGGTTGACCGTGAAAATCGGGTTGGGGTAAAACCCGCAGAACGGAGGTGTCATAATGAAACGCGCTCTGCCTTTATTACCTCTACTTGTACTTATTGCTTGTTCGCCCGATATCGCCGACCCGCAGGTTCAGGCGGCTGTGATCAATTCACTGACCGCGACGGTCTGGACGCCGACACCGGTCACACCATCTGCAACGCCCAGGCCGAATACAGCAAGGATTGTGGACGTTCTGAACGGGGTCATTGTCGGGGCAGATCCGCTGGGGGAAACTGTTCTGGCAAGATATAGCGTCGTCGACGCACAGGTTATCCTCGATGCCCCAACCCAACAAGCCATGCTCTTACAAATCCACGTGGATTGCGAATGGATCTACTCTGACTCCTGCACGCCCGAGTCGACCTTTGTGGTCTTGATGTACGCCCTCTCTGAGAACGAGAAAGTGATGGACCGCATCCAGGACCAGCTCCCGCCAACGGTCGAAACCCTGGAAGTGGTTGCCCTCGACCGGATGCTGCAAACCGGGGTCATTCACGTCCGATGGGGCGATGTTTGGGATTTTGTGGAAGGTGATATCAATGGAAACCAATTGGGGTCGCGCATGATGCGACTGGCAGCAACGCCGTAGATCAAAAGCCGGGAGATTTTTGACTCCTTAAACAACAGTCCCGAAGACTCCGCCTCGGGACTGTTAACTGATTATTAATCACTGACCCACTGATTACTGACTTACTCTTCCTTCTTCGCTTCCATTTCCTTCTTGTGCGCGTCGATGATCGGACCGGCGATATGAGTCGGCACCGTATCGTAGTGGTCGAATTCCATCGTAAAGTAACCGCGTCCGCCGGTGATGGAACGCACCTGTGTTGTATATCGCAACATTTCAGCCATCGGCACATGCGCAATGATGGTTGTCGAGCCGCGCTCGGTTTCGGTGCCTTGAACGCGTCCGCGCCGGGTGTTGAGATCGCTCATCACATCGCCCATGTTCGCATCCGGGCAGGTGACGCGCACGGTCATGATCGGCTCGAACAACACCGGACCCGCATCATGGACAGCGAGTTTGAAGGCTTCGCGCCCGGCAATTTCGAACGCAACCGGTTTTGAGTCCACTTCGTGTTCCTTGCCATCGTAGACGGTGACGCGCACATTGCTCATTGGGTAACCGGCAAATGCGCCTCTTTCCATCGTGGCGCGGATGCTTTTTTCGATTGGTGGCAGGTACGAACGGGATAGGTTCATACCGACCAGGGCATCCACAAATTCGAAATCGCCTTCCATGTACGGCTCGATGCGCAAGTGGACTTCGCCAAATTGACCTGCACCACCGGATTGTTTCTTGTGACGATATTGCGCCTGGGCTTTTCGCGTGATCCCTTCGCGATAAGGAACCTTCGGCTCACGGGTCACGATGCCAACCTGGAACTTGGTCTGTGCGCGGTTGACAGCCACATCGATATGTTGATCGCCCATGCCCTGCAGCACAGTTTCATGAGTCACCGAGTCGTTTTGCCAGGTGAGGGTCATGTCTTCCTCACTCAAACGGGTCAGGACTGTGGAGATCTTAGCCGCATCCGCCTGGGTCTTGGGTGCAATGGCAACCCGGTACAGCGCCGCCGGATATTGAGGTTTGGTAACCGCCAACGGATGCCCCTTATCGCAGAAGGTATCGCCTGTCGCGGAAACGGTCAACTTGGAGACAACGGCAATATCGCCCGCGTGAACAACCTTGGCTGCGATCGCCTCTTTGCCGCGTTGGAAGTGCAACCCAGACATGCGCTCATCCGCGCCCCGGGTCTGGTTCCACACATGTGCATCCGCCTGGATCGTCCCGCTAAATACACGGAAGTAGGTCATCTTGCCGACAAAAGGATCCGCAGTTGTTTTCCAAACATAGGCAGCCAGGGGAGATTGGTCAGAAGGCTTTAATTCCTCGACCCCATCCTTGCCCTGAGCAGTCCGTTTGACAGCATGGATCGGGGACGGGATCAGGTCGATGATATCGTTGAGCAGGGCGATGGCACCGATCTCATGCCCGCCAGCCGCACAGAAGACCGGGATAAAGCTCCCGGCGTAAACCACATCCTCGAGACCACGGACCATTTCCTCGTCCGAGAGAGAGCCGTTCTCGAGATATTTTTCCATCAATTCGTCTTCGCCTTCGGCGGCGTCTTCCACCATGGCAAAGTGTGCTTTATCCGCCGCCTCTTTCAACTCGGCGGGGATTTCAGCAGTGGTCTTGCCATCCCCCATATACGCCTTCATACCGATGACATCCACAACGCCTTTGAAGTCGTGTTTCTCGCCGATCGGAATATGCACCTGTACAACACGTTTGTCATGCATCTCAACAAATTCCCTGATCGCGTCGAATGTCTTTTGAAAATCGGCATTCTCACGGTCCATCTTGTTGATCACAAAGAAGCGCGGCAGGTTGAACTGCTCGCAATAACGCCAGGCAAGTTCGGTCCCTACCTCGATGCCCGCAACGGCATCCACTAAAATAATTGCGCCATCTGCCACACTCAGGGCGGATACCATTTCGCCCACAAAATCGGTGTAGCCTGGCGCATCAAGGACGTTTATTTTATGATCCTTATGTTCGATCGGGATTACGCTTGTGTACAGGGAGATCTTTCTTTTATGTTCCTCGTCGTCGTAATCGGAGACCGCCGTACCATCCTCCACTTTCCCCAGGCGGGTGGTCGCCCCCGTCGCATGCAAAAAAGATTCCGCGA
>CAZYLM010000184.1:0-5635 GCA_964648645.1 uncultured Anaerolinea sp. | reverse complement strand
TTCTTGATCCTGTCTACGATCTTTGCCTGTCCGTGGGCGGTTTTTAGTTTCAGGTTTTGTTTTTCAAAGAACAAAGGGATGTAAGAACCAGCCGCCACCACAGTAAGGATGCCACCCATAAGGTAGTAATAGGATGCATTCTCGAGGAAGAAAAACCCGCCGTTCAAGACAACAACAACGGTAATAACGAGTAAAACAATGCTGATCGCGATCATATTGCGAAAGGGCGTTACCAACTTGCGTCGAAATAGTTCTTTCTTTTGATTTTCAGTGATAATTCCCTGCTTGTTCCGGGCAAGGTCTTCGGGGGTAAATCTGTAGAATTTTTGCAGTTCTTTATTTTTGGTCATGGTTGAACCTCATCTCTGTACTTCATTTGATTTGACGATCCATTCCACTACCGCTAAAGTCAAGCCATCGAACCGATCTCAATACTTTCAGTCGTTTGAAACATCCAACAATTCAGCAGAGACAATATCACCGCCCTCCGTGATATAGAAACGGCAGTTCTCGCCCGGTTCGATGATGTTTTTAAGCGCTTCATCCGCATCGAAGGATTTTCCTCCCACTCGCATTTTAAGCAGACGCGTTATGGTGTAGCGATTGATATTCTCCGTGTCGTATATCTTTTTCTCCTCCCAAACAAAACTGACCCTCCCTGAAACCGAATTCAGGGAAGTGTTGGAACGTTTGACCATTCGCAGCAGCATGGAAACAACAGCGATCCCGATCAATACAAACGGTATCCCCCACGAAAGCGGGGAGTTGTTGGATGAAAATTTAACCCGATCAATAACCATGAAAACGACCGCCAACCCCGTAAAAACGCCAAAAAGACGGATGGACTCCCTGTTGGTTTTTTCCCGTAATGCCTGTTTCTGAGCTGCTGTCACACGCCCCAGGCGATTCTGTTTCAAATCATTTTCAGTAAAATCAAAATAACTTTGAAGCCGTTCCTCTCTGGTCATGGTGCTGCCCTCCGCGAACACAAAAAATTTTACCTGTCCACAACTTCAGCAGAGAGGATGTCCCCGCCTTTTGTGTAATAGAAGCGATAGCGTTCACCCGGATCGATGATATCCATTAACTCCGCCCGGGCTTCGAAGGAAATGCGCCCGACACGCATTTTAAATCTTGACACAGTGGTGCTTTCCGTACTCTTTGATCCTCTTGTTCTTTCTTCCACCCAGACAAAATTGACCTTTCCCTCAACTTTTTGCACAGAGAAATCATTTTTGGATGTGGTCCGGAGAACCAGGAAGATAACCACGCCCACGGCTAAGAAGAGCGGAATAGCCATGGTTTCCAAAACGGGAAAATCCTTGACACCAGAAGTCGAGTTAAGGATTATCCCAAACACAATGGCAAGCATGATCAGCGTGATAGCCACAGCAAGGTTGTTATATTTTTGAATTCTTTCTTTAATGATCAAAACCTGTTCTTCCGTCACGCGTCCATGACGGTTTTCTTCCAACTCACTTTCAGTAAAATCGAAGTATTCCTGGAGCATTTTGTTGGTGGACATTGCTATTCTCCTTTGGTAGGCTTCTCGGCGGATAAAAATTTGAAGGGATGATTGGTGTAGTAAAAAATCCATTCTTCACCTTGATTAATAACGCTGGGCAATTCTTCTTGAACGGTGAAGGTTTCGCCACCAATGCGCATTTCTAGCACACGGATGGTCCGATACATGGGTCCTGTATTTCCTGTGCGGCGTTCCTGTCTTTCCACCCTCACAAAATTGACCGTCCCCTCAACTCGTTGCACTGTCGTATCGACCTTGCGGTTGGCGCGTCCAAATACCACCCGCAGCACCACGATCAAAATACCGCCGAACACAACAAGAAAAAATAAACTTATGCAAATAAATGGCAGGGCTGTCAGGATGGCTTCCGGCTTAATTTTGCCATTTTCCAAAAAACTGCCACCCAATGCTGCAAAAAGAGGAGTAGCCAACCCAGTCAATAAAGAGCCGCCGAAAATAATGGCAATGACCACGCCAACGGCGGTATTAAAACTTTTATGACTTTTCGCTTTTTCCGCCAGCAAGTCTTTCTGTTTTTGGGTTAATTGTCCCAACCGATTGGCAGCAAGATCGGCATCGCCAAAATTCAAAACCGTTTGAATGCTTGCTTCGGGCATTGACTATTTTCCTTTTTTGATTTTTTCAGCGGATAAAAACATGAAGGGATAACCGGTGTAATAAATTGCCCATTCTTCTCCCTGATTGATGAGGTTGGGTAGTTTATCTTCCATATCAACGAATCTCGTTTCAGTACCCACACGCATCTCCAACGAACGGACGGTACGGTGTCCGGAGCCGGTGCTGGATTTTACTTTGTGCTCAGTATATACAAAATTGACCGCTCCCTCGGCGCGGCTGATGGTGTGATCGGGCTTCCGCCTTATTTGGCGGACCAGACTGATGGCAATCCCAATCATGATTAATAGCAATACCACCAATACGGCAAAAATGGCAACAGTATCCGCACTGATGGGTTCCCCAGCTCGGAGATTCCCGACTGCCTTCATCAATGGGTTCATCAATGTTCCAATGATCATGATGCTGAAAAAACCGATCAGGAACAGACCAAAGAGAGCGCTGCGCCCCCTGGTTTCTTTCAACTTTTCAACGAGCATGGTTTTCTGCCGTTCCGTCAATTGACCATGCTGGTTGGCATTCAGGTCTGCTTCAGTAAAATCCCAGTACTCCATTAAAGGTTTTTCGGACATGATTATTTTCCTTTGGCAATAAACTCTGCCGAGACTATACGCCCATCCGCATTTTTGAGGTAGTAGAACTTATAAATATCGCCTTCGCCGATCAGGTTACGTAGTTCCTCCTGAACACCTTCAAATACCTGTTCGCCTACATGCAGATCGTACTCTTTTTCTTTTTCATAATATTGTTGCCCATCAGCATGCTCGTGTAATTGATCGCGTTCCGTCATCGAAAACCGAACAGAACCTTCAACGCCGAAAACAGACCAATCCACCTTGAGACCAAAGGCGAGGTATGCCATTCCTGCCAGGATCACACCTGCCACACCCCACGCAACCATCAATGAGCGGACCTCATCCGGGAAAATCCGCGGGAAAGGGTTCGCCTGCAAAATCGTGTATGAAACCACAATTCCTACTATAAGGATAATTATGGCAAAAACCGCCAATTGCCTGTAAAATTTGACATCACCCTTTTTAATATCATTCTTCTGTCTCTCGGATAGCATCCCATTCTGATTGGCAGCAAGGTCTGCTTCATCGTATTCCAGTAATTTTCTCAATTCGAGCTCAGACATCTTCTCTCCTGACAAAGCAACAGATGACAAACGCGCGGCGACTGTCATCTGTTTAAGTCGATCCCATTTTATTCATAAGCATTACAAAGTTGTCTCCCTCTAAGGTCATAAAGACCGAATCCCACCTTTGGGTGATAAACAAGACCGCCGGCGGCAGACTATGGTCTACCGTCGGCGGTCTGCCGTCGTAGTTATTCTTCCTTGCGCAATGCCGGGAACAAAAGCACTTCACGAATGGAATGTTTATTCGTCAGCAGCATGGCAAGTCTGTCCACACCCATACCGAATCCACCATTGGGCGGCATACCGTAACGCATGGCTCGCAGATAATCCTCGTCGAGCGGCTGCTTTTCTTCATCACCATCTGCATAGTCGCGTCCCATTTCGAGAAAGCGTTGTTCCTGATCGAGTGGGTCATTCAATTCCGTAAAAGCATTGCACAACTCGAATCCCGCCACATATCCTTCAAAGCGTTCCACCGTGAGAGGATCGCCCGGCATGGACTTCGCCAGCGGCGAAATATCACGCGGATAGTTATAGAGGAAGGTCGGCTGAATGAGCGTCGGCTCGAGGAATTCGCCCAACAGAAAATCGATCAACTTCCCACGTGTGGACTTCGGATCAGGCGCCGCCTTGGGATGTTTCTCTTTAATGGCTTTGAGCAACGCCTCAGCCGTTTTGTGTTCGGCGATGTCAATGCCGCTGGTTTCAAGGATGCCCTGACGCATTTCCAGGCGTTTCCAGGGCGGCTTGAATTCCAATTCGTGCTCGCCAAAGGCGATTCTTGTGGAACCGGTCACCTGCTGGGCAGCAAATGCCACCATCTGCTCGGTGAGTTCCATTACCTGTAAATAATCCGCGTATGCCCAATAGAACTCGAGTTGGGTGAACTCAGGGTTGTGCTTGAACGACACACCTTCATTACGAAAGTCACGTCCGATCTCGTAGACCCGTTCCAGATTACCCACCAGCAGGCGCTTGAGATACAACTCGAAAGAGATTCGCAAATACATATCCTGGTCAAGCTCATTGTGGTGTGTAGTAAAAGGGCGCGCTGCCGCGCCGCCATACAACGGCTGTAAGATGGGCGTTTCCACTTCGAGAAAGCCATGGCCGTCCAGGAACGCCCTCAAAGATTTGATCAACTTAGCACGCTTGCGAAAAGTATCGCGAACATCAGGGTTCACTGCCAGGTCGGCATAGCGCTGGCGAGCACGCATTTCCACATCATCCAAAGACGCGTAACGGACAACTGTACCGTCCTCCTGAGTCACATCTTTATCCGCGGGGAGAGGTGAAATGGATTTGGCGAGCAGTTTGAAGTCCAGGACATGCAGCGAGACCTCGCCGGCTTTGGTGCGCATCATCAAACCCGTTGCTTCGACAAAGTCACCGAGGTCGAACATCTTGTTAAAGAAGGCGAGGCGATCCTCCCCCACTTCGTTCACACGCAGAAAGAGCTGGATCTTGCCATCGCCATCTTCGATGTGGGCAAAGCACAACTTCCCCTTGGGGCGCATGGAACGAATGCGACCGGCAAGGGTCAATTTCACTTCCCTCGTTTCATCCTTTTCGAACTCGGCAATTGCTTGTGCGCTCGTATGAGTCCGCTTGGCACGCGTGGGGTATGGCTCTATGCCCTCGGCGCGGAGTTCATCCACCTTTTGCAAACGGATTTTTTCAAGAGAGTTGTATTCTGCCATGTTGCTTCCTGTCAGGTGACAGCCAGATTCAAAGTGACTCTCACCTAAAATAAAAAACCCCGCATCCAAAACGGGACGCGGGGAAAGGGAGTCGCGTCCTAAATCAACCGACTTTGAGGATCTTCACGTTGTACGTGCCGCCGGGGGTTTCCACTTTTACAGTATCGCCAGACTTATGCCCAATAATGGCTTTGCCAATCGGCGATTCATTCGAGATCTTTCCTTCACGCGGATTCGCTTCTGCGGCGCCAACGATGAAAAAGGTTTCAGCCTCGTAATTGCCTTCCTTGATGGTCACTTTTGAACCGACCTGGATGGAGTCGCCTTTCTTGCTCTTGCCATTCTCTTCGATGATCTGAGCGGTCGCGAGTAATAGGTCCAACTCCTGAATGCGCCCCTCGACAAAAGCCTGCTCGTTCTTGGCGGCTTCGTATTCGGCGTTCTCGATCAACTCCCCACCCTCCATGGCTTCATGTAAACGCTCGGCAACTTCCTGGCGTTTGATGGTCCGCAGGTGTTCGAGCTCTTCCTGCAGCTTATCGTAACCCTCTTTGGTAAGGAAATTGGTTGGCATGATATTGTCCTGCTAAATGAATTTTGCATCCCCTACCGAGATGCAATGATAAAAATTTC
>CAZYLM010000183.1:0-5665 GCA_964648645.1 uncultured Anaerolinea sp. | reverse complement strand
CTTTGAGGGGTCATCCGATAACCACGAGAACGGAGTTGGGGGGTGTATTCTTCGGCGCAGGACATAACTCTCCTTATTGCAACTTTTTGCAATAACAATATTTAGAAGAGTTGATCCTTCATTCCCTTACGTCACATCAAAATCAGCCCCAAAAGGGCTTACGGTTCCCATGCAAAGTGAATGAGGGCTGCAAGCATGGGTTTCCCCTCCTGCCGAACCATTCCGACCGCCCACGTTTCCCAGTTCAACCCATCGAATTCGTCGGTACCTGCAAAGTGAACCGAGTAATAATCCATGCCCTGGTACGGCCACTTAGGGATGTACGTCGCACCGCCGAAGGTCAATTGATTGCAGGTAACTATCGCATTGGACAAGAACACCGCCTCCAACGAAGGCAGGACGATCTCCTGGAACGAACCTTTCACCGGCTCGCCGCTACCGGGGTTAAGCCCCCAATCCGCTTCATAAGTGGTCTCGAAGATGAATTTGATATTGTCGAAGTAAGTAATGACCTTCCCCTCGCGAATAAAACGCACACCAACTCCTGTACTTGGGCTGACAAGGGAAGCAAGCATCTCACCGTCCCTGGCTTGGATGGCAATTCGCAGGTCGTTCAATAATTGCAATGCGCGGGTATCCTGGCAGAAAACAGGACTGAAATTTTCAGGGACAGCTGTGAGGTATGTCGGGATGTCATTGAGGGGAAAGGCTGGCAATGGTGTCGACGTGGATGTTGGAACTTCCGAAGTCGGAGGAATGTCATCCGCCTCAACCATTTGCTGTGGCGCGGGAGTGAATATCGATGTAGGGTCAGGTGGTGCGTCCACTGGGGCGGAGCAGGCGATGAGGAAATTTATAATAATGAGAAAAATCGCGTGTTTTTTCATCTAGGACATATCCGCAACTACATGACACTCTGACAATCTATCAGACCACCCTGCTGAGAATGATTTTAATGCAAGGACGCAAAGCATAAAATAAAAAACAAAGCTTTGCGCCCTTACATCCTTGTTTGATGCCTTTTTTCTATGCTCCCCCCTCCTCCGCTGCTTTCTTGGCAATACGCTTGATCACTTCGGCCACGCCGCCGATCGGGTTTTTCAGTGTCTCGAAGGCCACTTCCACGATTTCGGGCGCCATACGCTTGATATTACGGAACCTCCGCGCGAGGAAGGTTTCATCGGGCTCGGATTCTCCAAGCGCAGATTTGATCTCTTCCAATTCCTCTTTTACATCCTGCTTCACCTCTGGCGACAGATCTTTCTGGATGTCGAGCTTTCGATAGATCTCATCGAATAGCGGAGAAACGTTGATGCTGTTATTGGTCACGGTATTGCTGGTGCCGATGACGATGTTACTGCCTTGAACGCTTCCGCCTATAACGACACTGTTACTTCCGGTTGTTATCTCACTGTTGCCAATATCCGCTTTGTGCCCCAAGAAAATATTTCCCTTTGGATCAGGTTTGCTCTTCTTTTTTTCAGCCATTCTGCCTCCTCAAAGCGCCCCGGAAGGCGCATGTTGTTCAAGTATTTTTTGGTGCGATCGCCAAACGAAAGCCGAGATCATCGTTGAACGTCAGGGGAATGGACCAATTGCAGAACGATGAACGTGCAAACCATTGATAACCAATCCACGAACCGCCACGAACGATGCGGTATTTACGATCCTCATCATACCAGGAACCTGTCCACTCCCAGGCATTCCCGCTCATGTCCCAGGTATCGGTCGGGCTGGCGCCCTGGGGATAGGTCAAAACTGCTGTCGTACCGCCCAAGCCAGAGCCGGTCGAGTCGCTGTCCCAGGTATTGGCTGCAGTCTTATCGAACCCGTCACCCCATGGGTATTCACGTCCGTCCGTACCGCGAGCCGCGCGTTCCCACTCCTCACTGGATAACAAACGCACAACATATCCATCCGGCACAGCAACGATCTTTTTGGAAAGCCATTTACAGTATGCCTCGGCCTCGAACCAGCAGACCCCTACGACAGGCACAATGGGGTTGCTCAGTTCGATGTTATGCCAGTAATAAGGTGTATTGCGCTTGGCAAGCGGACGATGTTCGAGCCAGTCGCGTTCAACCGCTTCCATCGTGCGCTGGTCGTATTTACCGGTACGCCACTCCCAGCCTTCATCGCTCCAATACTCGCGGACCTGATATCCATCTTCTTTGACAAAGCGTGCGTATTGAATATTGGTGACGGGATAGCGCGCAACAAAGTACTTATAAGGAATGCTCTTCGCTTCTTTCTTCACCCCGAACTGGAATTCTCCCTCCGGAACTTCCACAAATCGATCCAGGTCTCCGGGTCTCCAACCGAGGCGCCCAAGCAGAAGCCCGGCATGACGTCTCAACTCAGGGCGAAGGGTTCCGTCCTGCATTGTAACCACCAACTCCTCGATGACATGGTCCCTGCTCTTGGGAGGCACACCATTGGGCCATGTATCCAGGACGGCATCGCCTGCCAGCACCGCCGCCTCCCCGGCCGGACCCGGTTTATGCTCCACGAACGCATCGACCACTTCACCGGCGATCTTCGGTAGCTGCTGACGAATACCGAGGTACCCGATGGTTAAAAGAGTCACTTCCCGCCAGGCTTGTTCGCCGACATGACGCGAAAGAGTATCGATGATCGGTTTCGAATCGCCCTGCCCCATCAATGCCAGCGCCACCGCAGCCAGATATTCCTCAAAGGTAAGATGTATAAAACCGTATTCACCCGGTCCGCGCTCAAGCAAAAGGGCCGCATGTTCACGCACATCTTGCAGGAATTGCCGTGCCGCTTGGTGGGGAGAAGTATCTCCGCGCTCATGGAAGAGGTCTTCCAGCTTGCGACGCATATCCTCCCGCGCAACCAAACCCACACCCGGGCTGACTTCGTGCATCCACAATGCCAGCGGCGCAAGGATGCGCACCGTTTGGATCTCATCGATATCTCTGCCGGGAGCGCGTCCGCTCAAACTGCGGGCGCGGTTCCAAGTGGAAAGCAGGGTCGAGACATATTGGTCATAAAGTTGAACACGTCGTTCGGGCAGTGTGACGCCCTGCCTCTTCATCAATGCTAGGATGGTCAACAGCAAAGGCGTTGAAGCAAGCTGCCTCACACCGGGGTTATGATGGATGGCGTCGAGCAATTCGAGCCGGTCTGCCTCTGCATCGGCTTGGGCGGTGGGGGTATGTCCCTGCGCCTGTTTTTCGAGAGCGCTCGTCCAGCGCGTAACGAAGTGTTCGATCTCATCATCTTCGAAATCGACAATGGTACACTCCGCCAGGTCCTCGGCGGAAGGACGCACTGCACGATATCCGATCACGCGGCTGGTCAATACAAATTTATTTCCCTGATGCCGGTGGAAGGTGTAGAAATCCACCACGCGTTCCACGACCGTATTCCGCATGTTGAGGTCGCGGACTTCATCCAAACCGTCCAACAAGATGAGAGCACGCCCGGCTTTAAGCGCTTCGCCGAGCATCGGCCCGATGGGCAGGTCCGAGCCGATGGCTGAAAAATATTCAGCGATGAAATCATCGAGACGGATGTCTTTTGCCTGTAGGGCGTTGGCAAACGCCGCTAAAGGGAGCAGGATGGGTAGATAATCGTTCAGCCCGACCTGACTACCCTCGCCACGTGCCAGGCGTACAGCCAGGTATTTCACGAAGGTGGTTTTTCCCGCGCCCGGGTCGCCCAACACAATGACCCCGGAATTGTTTCTTAGCACATCCAACAATGGGACAGGGTCACCAAAATGGAGCGGATCTTCGTAATCGACCACATCCCTGCCGGCCAGGCTTAGATCGCGTTTCCAGGTTTCACCTTCCGGTAATTCCATGCGTGCTTTGAGCGGAACATAGAGATCGAGCAGTTTTAGTTTTAGTGGAATTCGATCTGACACCCCCATACCTTTCAAACTTAGATAGTAATGCCGGTCCGTTAGATACGCGAGATACGTCGCGGTTGCCTGTTTGATCGTATCGGTGGGAATGGCAGGCTGCAGGTCCCGCCAGAATCGGTCTGCAAGGACGATGGTCTGCCCGTGGATGAT
Organism: uncultured Anaerolinea sp.; assembly: GCA_964648645.1. Lineage (GTDB taxonomy): Bacteria > Chloroflexota > Anaerolineae > Anaerolineales > Villigracilaceae > Villigracilis. Next base: position 1,623 of record CAZYLM010000183.1, on the reverse strand, counting down.
GGCGCTATCTGAGATAGATCCGCCTATCGCAACACTGGCATCGCCTGCCTGAATGTCTTGTTGGGCGGAGGTCTGTGGTTTCTTCGTTGGTGTCTTCTTGACAGCCATACCCGTTGCCTCGATGTGGTTTCAATGTTGTTGCGATTTCAGTATACATGAGACGGGGCAAGGGTGGGTTAACCATCTTGCAAGGTGGAAAAATAAATATCTCCCCAAGGGTTATTGGCTATACGAATGCCTGATTGGTTGATGAATTGTTAGCTTTCCACTGGCGGCTCGCCGAACACGATGACAACAATATGCTGGTTCAGGAATTTCGGCTTTGACTCTTCATCCGGCGTGACCACCTGCCCCAGGGTGTATCCCCCGGCGACTGGAACAGAATCACCGAGTATCTCTTGAACAGCAGCAATCTCAGCCCCGGGTTGGGCTTTGAGGAGCATCTGCCAGGCAACATCCACCAGGACGAGTGCGAGGCGGGGTTTGGCGTCACCTAATTTGAGCAAAGCTTGCTGTGCAGCAGATTTTGCTGCCCGCTCACAGGAGGCGCGGCTTCCCACAAGAAGAAAGGCGTCCAAGCCGTCTCGGATCACCGCATTCATGCGGAAGCTTCCATCGGCTTCCACGCGGATAGGCGCACGGACCACGAGTCCTTCCTGTTGTTCCATCCCAAGCGGATATAAGCGTGCCAGATAACTGAGCGGCGGGAACGCCCAATCGCGGGCAGGATAACCGAAAAGATTTGCATACGCTTCAGACGCGGGACGACCATCCAAGGTGCGGACCCAGAATCCGCGCGAGCGCGTCACGCGAAATTGATTCCCCACAGGGTCCCAGCCATGATCCGCACCAACACCAATGCTGATCTCCCCGCGTAGAAATGAAGCCGCCAACCCGCCTGAACCCGTTTGATTCCCAATCAGTTGATAAGTATTGCCGGTGTGCAGGTCGCCGCTCGAAAGCGCGCCACTGATATTCACACCCGTGGGGAGTGTGTTACAAAATTGTTCCGCATCGCCGTTGAAGCCATCCGCGAAAAACAGCACCGATTGCCGTTCGACACGTGCCGCGATATGGTTCTCGATCTTGGCAGCCGTCTCACGTCCCGATTGGGCATAACCCGGAAGCCAAAGCGTTTCGGCTTGGAAATCGCCGCTTAAAAGCGCAACCACAACGGAATGAGGGTAGTGCCCGTCTCGCGTCAACCCGGCAGGTGAACTGAAACCGATCAAAGGCGTATCGCCCAAAAGGCTGGAGGCGCCATTGAGCACTTCCATGGAACGATATTGATGGGAAGCGATGACCAAAGCCAGCCCGGGGGTGTTCGCCCCAAGGCGGTTCAGAGCCTGATGGGTAGCCTGCAACCCCGCTTCGCGCCCGTCCAACGCTTGAGCGCTTCCAACCGAAGTGATCAAAGCCATGGCTAACCTATTCCTCTGCCACCGGTATGGTGAAATGGAAAGCGGTGCCCATTCGGTATTCGCTCTCGAACCAGATCTTGCCGCCCTGCATTTCGACAAGGCTCTTGGTAATATTCAATCCGAGACCCGTCCCAGGAGATTCACGCGCCTTGGGGTCATCGGAACGGAAGAATTTCTGGAAGATCTTTTGCTGGTCTTCGGG
>CAZYLM010000182.1:0-5699 GCA_964648645.1 uncultured Anaerolinea sp. | reverse complement strand
ACATGCGAGACGACCACATCGCGCGGGTCGCGGAAGATAAAGTAGGGGGCGAATTTTTCGCTGCAAACGCGGGCAATTACTTCGGGCCTGGCGAAGAGATGTGCGGAGGCGATGTCGCGCGGACGGAGCGAGTCGAGCCAGTTGATCGCCTGTTGCGGTTCGCGTTTCTTCCCGCTTTCGCCTTCATATTCGGCATAAAAAGAATGCAGGCGTTTGGCGTATGGGGCAACATGAGAAAAACCCAGCAGAATCTGGTCGAGCAAGTGGGTGCCGCTTTTGGGGAAAGAAATTCCGAGCAAGATGGGCAGATTTGCAGGTTGAGAGAGGAAGCGCAGGCGTTGCAGGGTTTTTTCTGCCCGGTAGACAGACACACGCAGGAATGATTTCAGCATGCAGGTATTTAACCACAAATTCACCCCGAGACTTCCGTACGGGTTCAGGGTTTTATTTTGCGGAGAGTTCTCTTGACCATATTCGATACCCCCATAATCAGCCCTATCCTTCGTTTTTTAAGCGCGATGATCATGCGCCTTGTTGGCTGGCGTGTGGACGGAAAACTGCCGGACCTGCCGAAATACATCATCATCGGCGCGCCTCACACCTCGAACTGGGACTTTCTTCTGTTCCTCGGCATTGTCTTTCACCTGAAAATCAGTGTGCGCTATATGGGCAAGGCAGAGCTTTTCAACAACCCCTTTGGTTGGTTCTTTTATTGGTGCGGCGGTGTTCCGGTGGATAGGAAAAAGTCAACAGGGCTGGTTGATCAGATGGTTGAAGTCTGTAATCAATCGAAAAAGTTTATCCTAGTCATTGCCCCCGAGGGGACGCGCTATCACGTCAACGAATGGAAGCGCGGGTTCCATCACATTGCGCAGAAGGCGAACATTCCGATCGTAATGGCAAAGGTCGACGGGATACGAAAAATTGCCCATGTCGGAGAGGTGTTCCAAACGACCAATGATATCGATGCGGATATGACGAACATTGTGTCGGCGTTTCAAGGCATGAGCGGGATCAACCCCAAAAAGAAGACCAAGAAAAAATACATCACGCTTGAAAACTAGAAGATTGCAAAAAACGGAGTGTTTTAGCTCCGTTTTTTATTTCATTTCGGGTTGTTCAATTTGCCTTGGCGCGGATGTCTTTGACGACCTTTCCGTCTTTCATCACCAGTGTAATGTTATCGATCTTCTCCAGAGAGCGGATGTCTTGCAAAGGATTTGTTTTTACAAGAATAATATCTGCCAGCTTGCCCGCTTCGACTGTTCCGACGCGGTCTTCCCATCCCAAACATTCGGCTGCTTTCTTCGTGGTAGAGACAATAGTCTCCATTGGTGACATGCCTACATTGACCATTAACCCCAGTTCGCGCAGGTTCGTGCCATGGGGCATTACGCCTGCATCAGTTCCCATTGCAATTCGCACTCCCGCTTTGTGAGCCCGGGTGATGCTGTCACTATGGATCTCCACCACTTCGCGCGCCTTGCGTACCCCGTACTCGGGCATGCCGCCTTGTTCTCCAGCTTCAAGGACGGCGAGTGGAGCTAACAAGGTCGGTACAAGATAGGTACCATGCTTCAGCATTAATTCGATGGCTTCATCGTCGAGAAATATCCCGTGTTCGATGGAGTGGATCCCGGCACGGATGGCATTTTTGACACCCTCGGCTCCCTGAGCATGCGACATGACCTTTACTCCATTCCGGTAAGATGCCTCGCGGACAATAACTTCCAATTCCTCCGGCGAAAATTGAACGAATTCGGGGTGATCGGTGGGACTAAGCACACCGCCGGTCGAGCATATCTTGATGACATCCGCCCCGGCTCGCAACACCTCACGGACTTTTCTGCGGCAATCCTCGACGCCATCCACACGGCAAGATGGGAACCCCGGATATGGCATGAACAGGTCATACTCCATGCCCGAGCGCATCCAGCCGTCTCCGTGGCCGCCGGTGACGGTCAGCACACTGATACTGATCTGCAAACGTGGACCAACGATCACACCGCTATCCACAGCTTGTTTTGTACCTGCATCTGCCCCGCCGGCATCGCGGACACTGGTGATTCCCGCATCGATCGTGTTTTTCAAATACTTGACGGAGTTGTAGAACCGCATCGAGAATGGAGTAACCATGTCGCGCGCGATGTTGACCCCTTCGAGCATCACATGCACATGCGTGTCGATCATGCCGGGCAGGATGTATCCTCCACCTGCATCGATCTCGGTGACTTGTGTGTCGGGCTGACGAATGCTGCTGAAATGCCCCACCTGCTGGATCATATTATCTTTGACGAGCACGGCGGCATTCGCAAGCGGAGCCTTGCCTGCGCCGTCGATCAATGTGCCATTACGGATCAAATACGAAGACATGGAAAATCACCTCATTATCGGTGGAATGGTCTGGCAATGAGAGTATAGCACTTTGTAAACCAGGTATTAGCCGGAGGAGGGAAGCTCGGACTTTATGGCGTGGCTGGTGAAATTTCCGATTTGGATAACAGAAAATTTATTGGGGGGATGCTAGACAATACTCTCTTCAACATCTTGAAGATCGTTCGACAGGAAATATGTTTGGGCAGGGAGCAGAACGTGCTTGCGTTGGTAGGTGGCGTAGACTGTTGTGCAGGAAGTGCGCGGGAGGCGTTTGATAAGCGCTGAGTCGTATAGAAGGATGGAACGGTTGGTGATCTTTTCGATGACGGTCCAATGATCGTGATAGCCCTGCAAGCCGAGGATGATCGAGCGCCCGGCGGTACCATCCAGGAAAGCCTGCATCGATTTCCAGAACGTGGTCAGGTCGGGGTTGGGCACGCCGCGGAAGGGGATCTCAACATGGGCGATGCGCTTCTTGCCGACCACTTTGTCGAGGATGACGAGCATTTCCTTGTGAATGATGCCGTCGATCAGAAATTTGCTCAGCAATCCACGCCGCGAGAGATAGTGGATCAGATCATTGAACAGCTGCTGGGCATCATCATTGGATGAGCGGTTGACGATCCGTTCGGCGTTGATGATGCTGTACAAACCGCAGAGCGAATCCAAGCCTCCCTGCTGGAAGGGCGGCAGACCGGTCATCAAACGATATGACCTTGCCATGGATCTTCAATCCTTTTTTCCGAAATACCCGAATGCGATCAGAACAGCTGAGACGATCCCCATCGCAATACCGCGCTGGAGCAGTTCCGCCGGGTCTTTGGCATCGACGAACTTTTGCAGGAACTTGACCGCCATCACCAGTACGATCATGCTGCTTAATTTTCCCTTGAGCTCATAGAGGTTGTGTGCCAGCATCCATTCGGGCAGGTCCAGCTTGTCTATGAAAAGCTCATACAGACTTGCCGCGAAGATCAGGATGGTGGTCGAGATAAGAAAGATATCGATGATCTCGATCAACTCGATGATGATGGAACTGTCCGCGCCGAGGGTTTGGATCACCAACAGCGTGGTCGACACCGTCTTGATGGTGCCCCAGGCAAAGGCGGCGATGGAGGCGACCAGCAGGGAGAAGACTCCGATCAGGGTCAGGTAGCGGGAACGTTCAAGGATATATTTCATTTCAGTTGTCCAATACTCAACGGTTAAATGCAGGATGTTGCAGACCTGGCTCGCATCTGCAACATCCTTTTATTATTCGCCGAACATCTGGCGGTGCAGGGCGCGCAGGTTGCGCCGGTGCAGGGTTTCTGCCAGCCCGCCGAGGTAGACGCGGCTTTTGCCGCAATCTTCAATGGCGATCTCTTCCAGATATTCTTCGGCATTCTTGCGTTTGCCGCCGGCTTTAACCGCCTTCTTGATATTGTTCAGGTAATTGACATTCTCGCGCACGGCGGCGTCGATCTCGCCGCGCAGGATGATATCGCCATGTCCCTGAATGATGTTCTCCAAGCCCATCTTGCCGATCTTCTTGACCGAAGTCAGCATGTCGTCGGCATCACCATCCACGATGAAGGGCAGGGGCATGAAGGCGTCGCCTGCGAAGAGCACACGATCCTCCTCGACCAGTACAGAGATGCCGTCGTCGCTGTGACCCGGCGTTGTGGAAAGGATGAGATTCTTCTTACCGACTCGCAGGGTCATCTCGCCAGTCTCGAAAGTGATGTGAGGCGGGACGATCTTGACCTGGCGCAGGCTGGGGTTTTGTTTCTGGGCGCTTTCCAATGAAGAGACGCCATCTTCCACCAGGTACTGACGGCACCTGGCATGACCGATCACGATCGCGCCGGGGAAGAAGCAATTGCCCCAGCAATGATCGGCATGGTAATGGGTATTGATAATGTAGCGTGCCTGAACGCCCAGCTCATGTTCGATGAATTCGCGCATGGTCAGGGTCTCTTCGGGGAGCGCCAGTGTGTCGATGACCACAGCCCATTGCGGACCGACAATAACGCCAGCCGTCACCTGGGCGTAGACTTCGCTTTGAAACCAAAAAACGTTTTCAGATACTCGTTCGCGGTGCATTTCTTTGCCTTCCAGCCAGCCTCCTGATACCGTATCCCAATGTTGCGGTGAAGGCAGGGTAAATTTAGTCGCTTGTTAATAGCACAGTTTTCCAAAATTTTCAAGTTGTACAGACATATTTGGAGGGGGGCAATTTTCAGCCCGGTATAATGTCAGCAAATTCTTCCCTATCTTGAAAAGGAGGAAATATGGTTCGTGCTTTGAAATTCATTTTGATGTCTGCCATGCTTGTGGGATGTGGGAGACCAACACCGGAGCCGACTCCAACCCCGACCCTGACTTTCACCCCCACACCTCTTCCCACGTTGACGCTTACTCCTACGCCCACAGCCACACCTGCGCTGAAAACGGTCAAAGCGGAAGCGGATGGGTTCATTCTGCAAGTTCCCACCGTTCTTGGCTTCGAAGTCACGAACAAAATCCTGGGCGTGTATGATCAGGAAGGAACTTTCCTCGCCTCGTTCATGCGGGCACCTTACGATGGACGGACGAATTCACTCGAAGATGTCATCGACAATTATTTCAAAGCGATCGAGGAGCGCGGCGCAAAATTCACGCAAGACGAAACGAAACCCATCGTCATTGGAGGTTTGGAGGGAGTCACTGTAGCGGTGACGGGGATATTATCCGACCGCAATGTTGAAGGCCAGGCGGTAGCGGTTGCACCAGTGAACGATTCGGTCTTTTTCGCGATAGGGGTTTCCAACCTTGAAAGCGGGCCGGATCTTTGGAAGACATCCGGCTCGTACTATTTCGAGGCGATGATTGCTTCTGTTCAATTTATTGAAACTCAAACCAATGATGGCTGCCCTGTCAGCGAGGATAAAACATACGGGTACACCGAGTCGAATCCCATCCGTGTCGGCGGCGACTTTCTCGAAGGTCCTGCCCGCGAACGCGCCTATCTCGATAATCTGCTCGGACCCAACGGCGAAATTATGACTTACGAGCGCAATGGGTCCATCTCCAGCGGAGACACGATCCTGGACGTCTATCACGTCACTGGTGCCAACATCGAAGTGGTCTTGTATCTCGATGAATACCGCTTCGAACCCCTCCAAGCTCCCTATGGTCTCACCTGCGCCGGTGAATTCCCTCTCTCCGCGCCGTAGCATATACTGACAACTGTAGAAGATCAGTGGAAATAAAAAACGGATGAACAAAACCATCCGCTGTTGAAATCATTCACTCAACGAAAATCGTAAGTGGGCCCGGTAGGATTCGAACCTACGACCAAG
>CAZYLM010000181.1:0-5712 GCA_964648645.1 uncultured Anaerolinea sp. | reverse complement strand
TTTCGATCAACTCCGCTTTGCTCTCCGCCTTGAAGAGTTTAAGCGCGGCTCGGTTCACATCCAACACTCGAATCTTTTGAGAGCACTCCGCTGCAACCTCGGGGTGTTCGGCAAAATAGGCGTGGAAGTCGGTCACGCCTGCGGCTTTTAGTGAGTCAAGGATTTTTTTGACTTCTGAAAAATCCTCCTCCCAAATGGGAATCGGAACATCCTCGAACAGGGCGCGGAAACGCCCCTCGCTTGCAGCCAGGGCTGCCTCCGCCTGCCTGCGTTCTGCCAGCTCGTTTTGTAAAGATTCCAACAAGCGCGCATTCCATACCGCGCCCGATGCATACCCTGCAAACAGGGATAAAAGACGCGCATCTTGTTCGTTGAATTTGCGGGACGAATCTCCCCTGATCTCCACACCCAACACGCCGATCAACTCGCCGCCAGAGAGCATCGGCACTTCGACAATCGAGCGGTAGCCGTCGTTTTTATAAACGTCGGCCCTGCCCGCCCATGCCTGGTAATCATCCACGATCAAGGGTTCGCGGGTAACAGCCACACGCCCGGCCATTCCCTCCCCCAGGTTCAAACGGGTCCCAACTGCCAATGCAGCGTCGGTCGCAGTCGCCAGGACCAGGTCGTTTTGCGCCGGGTCATAAAGATAAATGAAACCTCCCGTTGATTCGAGCAATTGATTGGTCCGTTCCACGATCAGCTTAAGCAGTTTCGAGACGTCCAGCTCAGTCGAGAGGCCCTGGGTGGTTTCGTACAAAGCGGCAAATTCGTCGGCGCGGTTTTTCAACTGATTCTCATCATGCTTTCGTTCAGTGATATCAGACATCGCGCCGATCATGCGCAATGGTTTTCCATCAAGGTCCCGTTCGATGTAGCTGTGATCGCTGATGAAGGCATAGGAGCCATCTTTGCGGCGGAAGCGGTATTCATCTGCCCAGTTGGTCGCGTTCCCTTCGAGGAAGGCGTTCAAATTCGAGAGAATGCGCTCCCGGTCTTCCGGGTGGATGTGCTCATCCCACCACTTCTCATCAGGTCCCACCTCCCTGGAAGAGTAACCAAAAACGGTATTTGCATTCTCCGTCCAATGCAGTTCATGGGTTTCCACGTTCCATTCCCAGATCACATCGTTGGTGGCTTGGGTCGCCAGCCGATAGCGATTCTCGCTTCTGCGTAATTCCTCCTCGATCCGCTTGCTTTCGGTGATGTCCGCAGTCGTCACGATGATCCTGGAAAAATCCCCCTCGAACCCCGGCACGACAGACCAATTCACGTGTATCGTAATGGGTCTGCCCTTCATCGTTTCGTCGCTTCCCGACCAAAAATGACTCGCCCTCCCCTCTGCAATGGCGACCATTTCTTCCACGCCGTTATCGAGCTCACCCTGGCTGGTATCCCGCATGGTGGCGTGGATCAATTCCTGCTTGTCTTTTGCTTCATACATCCTGACGGCGCTTTGATTGACATCCAGAATGCGGATCATATCCTCACAGCGGAGTAATTCCTCGGGGTGTTCGGCAAAATAAGCACGGAGATCGGTTACCCCCCCCGCTTTTAACGAGTCGAGGTATTTCTTTACCTCGGAGAAATCCTGTTCCCAGATGGCGATCGGCACATCCTCGAACAGGGCGCGGAAGCGCGCTTCGCTTGCCACCAGGGCTTCCTCCGCCTGTTTGCGTTCGGTGACGTCGCGGTAATTAATGACAACAGCGCCGACGTTCGGCATATTCAACAGATTGGTAGCGTTTCCTTCAGCCCAGCGCCAGGTTCCATCGGCGTGTTTGAGGCGAAACACCCCGTTTTCTGTATTACCCGGCCTGGTAAGGATGCCTGCAAATTGCGCCTGAACGCGTTCCAAGTCGTCCGGATGCAGCAGGTCGAATATGTCGCGTCCATAAAATTCGTTGTAAGCATATCCCAGCATGTGCTCCTGCGACGGACTCTCCCATACCAGGGTTCCATCGGCGGTCACAAGCGAAATGTTATCCCGCCCATGTTCGATCAAGGCGCGGAAACGCAGTTCACTGGTGCGGATGCGCTCCTCTGAAAGTTTGCGGATTGTAATATCTTCGTGAGTGATAACCACCATCATCCGCCCGCCCGAAAAGAAACGGGAAACGTGGGCAATGAACCAGCGCTGTTCTCCTTTCGGGGAATGGCATGCATACTCCATATCGAAGCCGGTGGATGCGCCTTTCAACACGGGGCGCAGCCCCGCCGCAAAGTAGCCAGCCTCTTCAGAATTCGTACCCTCGGCTTTTTCGCAAATCTCCAGGTAATTGCTGCCCACGCCATAATTTTCCGGCGCGGGCGGGTTGGCATCGGCAAATTCGCGCCAGGCACGGTTCACATTCAAGACCGTACCGGTTGCATCCAGAACGCACAATGGCGTCTTCAGACCATCGATGGTCGACCGGTTGAATTGCTGGGCAGCCAGCAGGTCAGCCTGCGCCTGCTTGCGGTCCGTGATGTCCACAAAAGTGATGAGGATGCACTCCTCGTTGTTGAAATTCAGTTTCTCCATAGATGCAAGAACCATCCGCAATTCCCCCGCCCTGCTTTGGATCGTGATCTCCCGGTTATAGTTCGGTCCGTTTGCCGACAACTCCTCCACAAGATCGGATAGCCGGGTGGGATACACAAAGGTCTTAAAATCGTCCGACCGATGACCGAGCAGCTCGTCGCGGCTGAAACCTGCCAGACGGCAATAGGCAACATTGACATCCAGCAGCAAACCATCGGCAAGGCGGGTAAGGAGAAGGGCTGCCGGATTGGACATGAACGCGCTGGAGAATTTCTCTTCACTTCGGCGGAGGGCCTCCTCGATCTGCTTGCGGTTCGTAATGATATTCAAGTTGACCAATGCCTGCATCGGCTTTCCATCCGCATCCCGGCTTAGAATCTGCGGGCGGCTATTGAGCCACTCCCATGTACCGTCTTTGGATTTCAAGCGATAATCCGCCTCTCGAATTGCGCCGCCAGACATGATCTCTGCCCAATGTGTGTTTACCACCGGAAGATCGTCAGGATGCACATTGGAGGTCAGAGAGCCGGGCTTTTCCAATTCCTCCACTGTATAGCCCAGGAGGGTCTTGCGATTCAGATAATTGGTCTTGAAGGTTTTCAGGTCGATGATGTAAATGATGTCCGGGGAGGTTTCCGCCAGAACCTGATATTTTATTTCCGCTTCCTGGGCGGCGGCCTGGGCTTCCTTCAGACGCAGAACCAGCGCGCCGTGATCGCTGATGACCGTATCCGCCTGCCCCGAACGGATCGCCTCGAGCGCCGACTCAGCAGCGAGGCAGCGCCGTTCCAATTCCTTGTATGTCGGTCTGGGGCTCATTCAACACACTCCTATCTCAAACTTGCGAACTATTATTAAAGATTCAAAACCCGTTCCAAGACCCTTTCATCGCTCAAGTTTCCGTAAATGACCCCGCCTGCCGGGGGATCGACTACCTGCAGCGCAGGCGAGATGAAGATCCCCTGTGACAGCGCGATCTCCGGGTCGATATTCAGATCGATGACCTCGACCTCAAACTCGCAATCGGAATGCCTGGACTTCAAGCGCTCGAGGTTTTCACGCGCAATTTGCGAATTGGCGGCATTGCCTGCCACGAACAGTCGCAAGGCATAACGCTGCGCCTTCTTCAGGGACCCGGTCTTGGTGTTAGTTTTCATATCCAACCTCCTTGCCTGGAACGGAAACAGAAATACCCTTGTCCGAAATTCGGAACTCGTGGACCTTGTTCGTATGGCTGTGACCCCGCGCTTTGAGGACCGCCAACATGCGCCGGAACTCCCCATCCCTCTCTGTATTGCGCAGGACCACTACAGTATCGATCATCGATGACAGATCAAAGCCGGTGATCTCCTGGGCTTCGCCCGTACTTTCGGTCAGGTTGGTCAGAAGGACGGTGATCCCGGATCTCTTACAGTAATCGATCAATCTCAGCAGGTAATCAAAGGCGGCAAACCGAGACCCCATGCGGCGGCAGGCTGAGATCGCATCCACGATCACAGTGTCGGGTCGGAAATCCGCAATGCCGCGAAACGCTGCGATCAGGTGCTCCTCGATCCCCTGAGATTCGGGCATCAGAGATAGGAAGCGTAATGAACCAGCCTCCACCAAAGGGCGCAGATCGATCCCCGGGCTGAGCATGCAGGACATCATTGAGGCAGGTGATTCCTCGAAGTTGATGTAATAAACGCGTTTTCCATCTTCCGCAGAACGACGTGTAAAGGCGGCGGCAAACGTTGTCTTGCCGGTGCCGGATGACCCCGTGATCAGGTTGCAGGAAGCCTGCATATATCCGCCGCCCATGAGCGCATCCAGTTCCGCCACCCCGGTTGGGATGGGCTTCCCGAGCGCGGTATGGTTAAGATGGGTTTCTGTGATCGGGATGATCCAAATCCCACGGTCGGTGATCGAAAAAGGGTATTCATTCCGCCCGTGAGCCGACCCCCGGTATTTGATCACACGCATCCGGCGGGTCGTCACCTGTTCGATGACCTTTTGATCCAACTGGATCACACAGTCTGCCATGTAAACCAAAAAGCCATAATCGGATATGGAGTTCTCGCCCTCCCTCTCCAACTTGGCGGTCATCAGGGTTGTCATATTCTGCTGCCGAAGCCAGGCGATCAGCCGATAGATCTCTGTACGTTCCTTGCTGCGGTTATCGAGCAGGTTGAGGAACATGTCCGGCGAATCGATGAACACCCGGCTGGCGTGCAGGCTTTCTGTTTTGTGGCGCAGGATTGCCAGGATGCCGCCCAGGTCGAAATCACCCGAAAGCAGCGCGTCCGGGTCAAAGCGCGCGGTAATGATGGTGAGGAGTCCCTGGTTCTCGAGCTTGGCTGAATCCCAACCGAACCCGGCGGCATAGCGCCTTAGGGCGTCCTCTTGTTCTTCAAAGGTGATCAGGACGCCTGGCTCTCCTGAAACCGCTCCATTCACGAGGAATTCCAATCCAAACAGGGTTTTCCCGGTTCCGGCCCTTCCATTGAGCAGGGTCAAGCCGCCGGTGGGAACCCCGCCCATCAGGATCTCGTCCAATCCGATAATGTTGGTTGGGGTTTTGGGGGTTTGATTTGACATAGAAGCCTCTCTTTCGACTTTTTTTTGCGACACATGCCAACTAAAATATTTTTATCAGGGTTTCGACAAGATCCTTGCCATGAGCTGGAAAACCCCCGGGGTTTCTCACGCTTATTTCCGAATAAACCTTATTTTCCCACTTATTCCTTTTTTCATATACTTCACCCGGCCGAAATCTACTCGTAACAAATTCAACAATAATTATTACATAGGAATGAATATTTTCATATTTGAATTTCGTTCCATCTGGGCAGGATGAAATTCACCTTACTCTACTTATCCAAATATGCTGCCGCCCCCTTGCCCGCCCACCTTCCGCTGGCGAAACAGGCCGTCAGCAAATATCCGCCTGTCGGCGCTTCCCAGCCCAGCATTTCACCGGCGCAGAAAACACGGGGGAGTTGTTTCAACATCAAATTTTCATCCAATGCCTCAAAGCTCACACCGCCTGCCGAGCTGATCGCTTCATCGAGCGGACGCGTCCCGGTCAACGTCACTGGCAGGCGCTTGATATAAGAAGCAAGCCGCGCTTCATTAAAATCATCCCTCGGCACAAATTCACGCAGCAGACCCGCCTTCACACCTTTGATGCCCACAGACTTTTCCAAATG
>CAZYLM010000180.1:0-5768 GCA_964648645.1 uncultured Anaerolinea sp. | reverse complement strand
TGACTGACCATCGGGAAAATAGAAATCGTTGTGAGCCATGATTGGCATACCTCCAAGAAAAATTTATGGCGGTAAGACCGCCCGTCCGGTCACTCCACAAGGGAATGAACAGGTGGGCGGCATCAAAGCTCACAACGAGCCGATATCGCATCACCACAAATGGCGGTGCGAGCTGTAGGGAATTTGTAGGGAAATTCGCGGTATTTTTTTTGGAATTATTTCGGAACTTTTTGGGAAGAAAAACGGAAAGAAAAATCCCCGAACATGTAGGGATTTTGTAGGGAAGCCCGAACCTCACTATCACAAAAGGGCTGGGAAAAATGTAGGGAATATGTAGGGAGATGCAGCACCATCAGGAATGGCGGTGGCTGCGGCATATAAAACCTTGACGCACAGGTTGGGATAACCCAACCCGTGCTTTACATACATAAGACTGAGTAGTCTTATCTTCCACTGAAGTTCCAGTCACGCGGGGTTCCACGCAACCAGATCACATGACCGTGTTCGTTCACGATCACGCACTTCGAGATTTCATAACCTTCCTGTTCGCGGGCTTGAAGCCAGCCTTCCGCTTCATCGTATGAATCGACCGGCATGACGCCATTGATCTCCTCGATGCCCTTTGAAAAAATCACTGGATCTGAATGTCGATACCCAATGCTGTAATGAGGCAGGGATGCGTGTGGGCTATCCCCGGTATTGGGGTCATAGTAATACCCACACACAAGACAACCCCAGATGCTTTCATCGTCGCCAGGCACCATTTCAAATGACCCGCAATGCGGGCAGTGATCCATGATGGTTTCGATGTTACACAAGGACTCTTGTTCAAGAACAGCCTGAGCTGCATCCAGGACATCATGAGGGATTACTTCATCCATGATGCCCTCCAGTGTTGAAACCATTCCTTGATAAACGGCGCGGTTATTTCCTTGAAGTCAAATTCGTGGCTGTCATATTGCGATGGGCAATACTCCCGCCAAACTTTCAAGCGAAAACCGTTCCAACGGGTAACCACAAGACGTGGCATTTCCATATGACCGCCTTCATCGAAGTTCTCTTCATAGAACGACTTCATCTCTTCTTCAGACATCAAACCAAGCGGGGTTTCTTTTTCACAGTTACAAACCTCGCCATCAGGTGTGTTGCAACACCCGCATTTTGCATCCAGCCAGTAGACCAAGGAACCTTTTTTGATCGAGAAGCTTTCCAGTGTAGTTTCATACTGGTGCAGGTTCTTGTTGAGCATCGATGCGATGGCATACGTGAGCATATCCCAATAAAGACGGAGCAGAAGATTCATCGTGACCACGATACCCACATGGGTGGGGGCGGTGGTCCATTCGTCACAATTGGTCAGGACGGCTACAAACAACTTGCTGAATTTTTTTTGCATTGCATACCTCCGTGTTAAAAGACTTGACCGTTGCCAAAGCTGACCTGCCAGTGTGCGCCATGCCTTCTCAGGCAAATACGCGATGAGTAGATCGCCCCTGCAACGGAAATGAATATTTCATTGGGGAGTTCCTTCACTCCCGTAATCCGCAGCCAGCCGGGAAAGGAAAGCCATTCCTTCCATGACCGGGCGGTTTCATGAGAAAAGGCGCGGGATTCAAGATTCAGGACGATGGCGGAGTTATCCGAAAATCGCAGACGTGCAGTTTCACCTTCGATGAACACACCACTCAACTCCCGACCACAAAGATCGACCGAAAGAGTGGGTGTGCGGGAGCGAAAAAGAAAAGGAAGTATCATCTTGGCATCTCCTTCTCCACACGCATCAAACGCTTGTGAAGTTCAAAGACAGGCTTGATGTCAATCTCTTTCATGCGCTTAATTCCGCGTTTCAGGGAATCGCGGATATCAGGAGTGAACGCCGTGGATTGACTATCCAGTTCCAACGTTCTTTCGATGACGGCGTAGTCGTCCAGGTGGATCGCAAGCAAAACGACCCTCCCACGATAGGCAAACAGAACGCGCCAAAGCTCGTTCAAGACCGTCATCACATCCTTGATCAAACTGGGGGTGGACGGGATCACACTTGAGTTTGGTGCTCGGTGCGTGTGGCTTTTCTTCGACTTTGCAAGCAGCTTGATCAGCTTAGATACATCCATCAACGGCTTGAGTTCGAATAAACTTTCATCCGCACGTACATACTCAATGCGTTCGATTTCGTGCCATTCGTGATCGCAACCATCAAGAATCTTCAGTCCAACTTCAAGCGGGTAAAAATGCCCATCACCATCCAGTAGATTTTCGCGAACGAGTTTCTCCGCTTCCGGCTGAGACAGCCCTTTTCGGTTACTCAGAAGAATCACTTCGCGGGTCTTCCAATTTCCATCATCGCGGTGTGCGTAATGGAGCAGAAACCTTTTGTTGTCATTCATGACATACCTCCAAAATATATATTCAGGGCAGAGAGTCTTGCCTGCCCGTATCCGCTACTTTGTCTTTGCAAAGGAACAGACACGGAAAGGCTGGAGGGATGGTGTCCCTCCAGCTCTACATCTGAAACATTCAAGCAATTGGCATGCCTACATCATGGTGGGTTGGTAGTTCTTGAACGGCGACTCTTCCAGGTCGCAGACAAGCGGCATGGCAATCGCAGACGCCTTGCCGTTGAGCTGCAATGGAGAGTTGCTCGCTTTCGGGAAGATCATTTCGACTGATCCATTGGCAGCACACGCTTTCAACACATTCTGAAGCGTCGATAACTGGAAGTGCATCAATGGACTTTCGCCTTTGATGCCGTCCAATGACATGCTCTCGACACGAGAACCATTCTCAGATTTGATGAAATACCAAAACGCCCCCCCGACAATTTGGAAGTACACATGTCCTTCCAACGACTTCAACACCTTGATCATGCGTTCCAGGTGATCGATAGGGACAGTCGCTTTCAGACTGGATTGGATATTGATGATCGTTTTGTAATCCACAAACTTCGTGGAAACAATCGGCGCGTGCAAGGTCACATCAACATCATCACGCCGGGTGGTGATGGTCATGCCTGACTTCCCAACCTGTACCTTCAGCTCTTCATCATCAGCTGGTTTCAGGGATCGCTTAACCCGTTGAATGGCGTCAACAGAATACGTCGCGCCGCTCGCATTGTCGGATTTACCCGGTTTGAACGTGGCATAGGAAAGAATGAATCCATCTGCCGCGGCAGTTTCCAGTTCATCCTTCGTAGGAGCCACATACACGCCCGTTAGTGTTGGACGAGTTTCTTCATCGGACGCCGCTTCGGTGATGGTAGCGATGACGTTAAAGTCGCACCCCTTCACTGTAAACACCTTGCCGGGTTCGTTGAACTTGACTGCATTGACAGCGACGGAAAGAGTGGCTGCCCGAAATTCAGATTTTGATCCAGGGAATTGCATCGTGACAGTTGATATTTTTGTATCGAAGCCGATCTCGATCAATCCGTTAGACAAGCCAACCATTTCCTTGAACTGCTGACCGTTGATCGCCAGCCAGTCAATGTCCTTGACTTTCCTACCGAGCGGTATGGAAAGCATGATGCTCCCACCGTCAATGAAGTCTGATGTGAACATCTTGAGATTGCCGTTCTGAACCGAGAAGTTCAACGCTTTGTTCTTCGCGTTGAGATAAGGACCCACCAGCGCAAGGAGCGTCGTGAGTTTTTCCTTTGTGAATTTGATCGTTGTCATGGTGACATACCTCCATAGAATTATTGAATGTGGGATAAAAAAACATCCCCCTTCTGATCGTCTGCGAGGCAGACGATCAGAAGGGGAGTGTCTTTGCACCATGTTGAGATGGTGCGAGTAAGGTCTGTATGTTTCATCAGAC
Source organism: uncultured Anaerolinea sp. (assembly GCA_964648645.1). GTDB lineage: Bacteria > Chloroflexota > Anaerolineae > Anaerolineales > Villigracilaceae > Villigracilis. Next base: position 1,952 of record CAZYLM010000180.1, on the reverse strand, counting down.
TTCACCCGCTACCATTAGCCATCACTTATTGATGACCTGCTTGATGCGTTGATTCAACTTGTACTCGTCAGAAAACCCATAAACGAGTGCGCGACCGTACACAACGGAAGCAACAAGAATCACAATGATCAAAGCGGCAGCTAGAGCAAACATGGTTACACCTCTTCGGTTGAATTTTGGCGGCAGGCAGATAGCCAACCTCCCCTTGAAAGACCATCGATGTGATGATCTCCCAAAGGGAGGCGGTGAGCGATACGAGGGTGCGCGTCGCTCACCACCTGCACCGAAGAGGCGCGGACCATGCCGCGCTTGGGCGAAGTTAGATCTGAAGGAGCAAGACAGACCTTACCCGCAGGTCGCCCGCGCAGATTCGGACTGCGCTTTACCCAAGCCAGGGGGCGGAGGAAATTGGAAAGGTTGAGGGACAGGGTCGCTGTCCCTCAACGATCATTTATGCAGGTTCGCCTTCGAGATCTTCGAGGGATTCTTCCTGCTTGCCAGCAGCAGCACTATCATCATCCCAGTGGAATGGCTCAATGCTGTTCGCCCAAATGGAATAACCATGGCGCGGAACATCGTTGCCGTCCGCATCTTTGCCGGTCCACTCTTCACGCACAAGCGTACCCTTTACAGTGAAATAATCACCGTGCTTCAGGTCGCAGATCGCGTTGATGACTTCATCGGGATTCTCGTCTTTTGAGACATGCAAGACGTTGCACCAGAAGGAAGGGCGATATTCACCATTGCCGTCCTTGCCCATCGAGAGATGAGCGCGGACTTTTGCCATTGCCTTGCCGGTCTGCGTGAAAGACAGCGGAGCATCGTCGGGCTTGATGTGAGCTTTGAGGGTCAGCATGACGAAGTTGGAGGGACGAGATTCCTTGTCCTTCGGATCGTACTCTTCCACGCTTGAAGCGATGATGTCCAAGGCTTCCTTCTGAATGCCGCTCTGCGACACCCACTGGCGGAAACCAAAGCGACCCTTGACGGTCACTTTTTCACCTTTGGCGATGTCAGCGACTTCCTGCACAAAGGGCGAGATGGTATCGTCCCTGGAGTACGCCTTCACGTCGAAGAACATGGAAGGATGGGTCTGCTCTTCCTTGCGCTTGCCGGTGTAGTTATAGCCACGCATGGTGGCAAAGGCTTTGCCGGTCGAGGTCAAGGTATCGTTCACATTCCCGCCCTCGCCAATGGCGGCGATGGTCATCACGATGAAATTACTGGGCTTGCTGGACTTGCTGTTTTTGGTAGTCATTTTAGACATACCTCCTTTGAATTTTTTTGATCGGATGCCCATGACGAGTCATCCTTGGACACACAGCGGGACTCGAACCCGCAAGGCAATCCTTTCTGCCTGTGTGTAGGTAAATGAAAAAATTGCCCCGACGTGTTGCGTCAGGGCAATTCAAAGTGGGTTCAACAAGGACGTTTATGCGTCTTCAAGTTGAGCAGATAGTTCTTCGGCTTCCATAACCGCAGCAGCAAACAAGCCTTGCTTGCCCACTGGACCACCGTGGAGAGTTTCGCAAACTGAACGAACCGGACAGTAGTCGCACCGCCACATTTCGTCCACGTCGCTGATCACACCTGGCAGTTCGTCTGAGAGTAGTTCTGCGAGCTGCGCTTTCAAGAAACTCATTGCTACGTCACGATCAAGCCCAACTTCACAGCGGACCGGCTTGTCGTCGGGTAAGTACACAATCTGAGCGCCAGTAAAAACTGAACTTGCATATGGGATGCGCTTTTTCAACTCAGCAAGATTCTTCTCGATCAACAGGGCGTAGAGATTGACCTGCATGACGTGAGAGGAACGTGCCTGGGCGGGAATGTACACGCGTTCAGCGTGACGATTCTTCACCTGCACCTTGCATTGCTGGCAGTAGTAATCTTTCGTGCCATCTTTGATGAGATCGTTCGCGCAATGGGGGCAGCGCATGGCTTTTCGTCCA
>CAZYLM010000179.1:0-5769 GCA_964648645.1 uncultured Anaerolinea sp. | reverse complement strand
CACCTTCGAGTTCAATATTGTTTTGTCACCTTTTGAAAAGACAAAACTAATTACATAGGAATTGTCCAGCAACTCATTCCTATTCCTTTCAAACGGGAATTCTCCCCAACTGACGCTGTGAATCAGAAAATGAGAGGCAAAAAAGCGAGCGGATGTCTCTTCCGCCCCCTTTTGGACTAGCAGGATTTTTATCTCCCCTTCAACGGCTTGAACCCCTCTCCCAGCGCTTCATGAGCAACGCCGATGACCATGAATGCCTCAGGGTCGCTCTCGTGAACAATGGCTTTCAATGTAGCAATCTCGGCGCGGTTGACAACGCAATAAAGGACGGGTCGGCTGTTGCCGGTATAAGCACCGCGGCCTTCGAGCCAGGTCACGCCGCGCTGCAGTTCCTCAATGACTCGGTTCGTAACATCATCGGGTTTGCCTGTTACGATCATGGCGGTGCGTACCGTCCCGCCGCCTTCGAGCACCGTCTCCGCCACCAACCCGCTGATGTAAAGCGCGATCATGGCATACAAGGCTGGCTTCCAACCGAAGACAAAACCCGCCGAAAGGATGACAGCCGTATCCACGATCAAATAGCTTTGCGTCATTGGGATGCCGCGCCAATGGTTGAGAACCCGCGCCAGAATGTCTGACCCACCGCTGGAGCCTCTTGCACGATAGACCAGCCCGTAGCCAATCCCGCCGACAATGGCTCCGTACAATGTGTTGAGAAATATATCGTCCCTTAGTTCGGCGATCAGCGTTTGCGAGTAGGTAATGAAAACAGGGTTGTTCCCCAACAGGTCGATGAACAACGAATATGTGAGAATGGCAACGGCGGTGCGCATGGCGAATTTGAATCCGCCCAACAGCCGCCAGCCGAGGATGAACAGGGGAATGTTGCCGATCAAGACCATCAACCCGATGGGCCAGCCTGTAAAGCTGTTGATGATCTGTGATATGCCACTTACTCCGCCCGAGGCTAATTTGGCAGGGATGAAGAACAATCGCAGGCTGACAGCCTGGATCAGGCTGGAGAAGATGATAAGCAAATAATCACGGATCGTAGGGAAATATATTTTCATTCCTATTCCTTTCAAGATTGAGATTATACGCGAGCGTAACCACCTCCAAAGTCTCCAGACTTTGGAGTGTCCAGTTTCGATTTGGTACAATCCCAGCCACTATGCAAATGAAGAAATGGCAATTCTGGCTCGGGGTGCTGGTCAGCATCCTTTTTTTGTGGCTCGCCCTGCGCGGGTTGAAGTTGGGTGATTTTTGGGGCGCGATGCAAAAAGCGAATTACATCTGGCTCCTGCCGGGGATATTGGTGTATTTCGTCGGGGTATGGGTGCGGGCATGGCGGTGGCATTACCTGCTCGGTCCGATCAAAAAGATCCCCACAAAGACCATGTTCCCCATCACGACCATCGGCTATATGGGGAATAACATCTACCCGGCCCGCGCCGGAGAAGTGCTAAGAGCTGTGATCCTGAAACGCAAGGAAGGCGTATCTGTGTCGGCTTCTCTGGCGACCATCATCGTCGAACGCATCTTCGATGGCGTGGTGATGCTGGCATTCGTCTTCGTCAATTTATCTGAGCTGGCAAAGCTGACAGGCGCTTCGGGCTTCGTGGGAAACATCCAGCAGGTGGCGGTCATTGGGACCGGGATCTTCCTCGGCGCACTGCTGACCTTTCTGCTGGCAGCCATGTTTCCCCATTCAACCGCGCGGATCGGTCTATGGATGATCGAACGGCTCACCCCAAAACGCCTCCATGCCCGCATCATCAGCGTGATGAACAAATTTTTAGATGGGCTCGCCTCGCTTCGCTCGCCCTTCAACGTATTGATGGTCTTCCTGACCTCAGTGGTCATCTGGTTGTTGGAGACCGGTAAATACTGGTTTGTAATGCATGCTTTCGATTTCAACGTTTCGTTCTTTGCGTTAATGCTGATGAACGGCATTGTCAACCTCGCCACCACGATCCCCTCCGCACCTGGTTACATTGGCACCTTCGATGCCCCGGGCATTGCCGTACTCACCGCTTACGGCGTTGATCAGGCGACCGCTGCTGGCTATACCCTCGTCCTACATGTCGCATTATGGGTCCCAATCACAGCACTCGGCGCATACTATCTTGCCCGCGAAGGGATCAAATGGAGCGACTCCCTGCGTGAGGAAGCGGAGTAACCTCGGCTCGGTTATACTTGTCTCATCCCGCCACGCTTGAAGTTTTTTCTCGATAGAGGCAGTCATGCAACCCCAGCCTAGAAAAAAACGAGTTCTGATCGCGGATACCACCCAGGAAACCCGCCGCAATACACGTGTGATGCTTTCTTCGATCAAAGGCGTGGAAGTTGTTGCCATTGCGCTCGACGGCACACAAGCCGTCGAAATGGCGCGCCAACACAAACCGGATATCGTCCTACTGGATATCAACATGTCCAAAATCAACGGGCTGGCGGCTTATAAACAGATCCTGAAGGAAAACCCGCATACGGCTTGCATTCTCGTCTCGGCAGAACACCACCCCGAAACCCTGGAAGCAGCGAAAGCGCTCGGCATCCAGAATTTTCTGATCAAGCCGTTCACCGAACATGAATTGGATCACGCTGTGCAGGATGTCATTCGACGGCTCGGTGATTCGGCTCCCCAGCAGGAGTCCGGTGAAGCTCATCTTCGGCACCTGGCAGAGGAATATGTCCGGGTGCAGCGTACAGATGAAGAAGCCATAAAGGTCCTCGAGGAGGCGATCCAACTGCCCGATAGTGAATTGCGCTGGATGCAAACCCTGGCAATGATTTACGTTGTCCGCCAGAGGTGGGGCAAGCTGAAATCCCTTGCGGAAAAACTTGAAAAAAGAACAAAATAAATTTGGAGACTCACTTTTGAAAATCGCAATACTTGGAGCAGGATACGGCGGCATGGCTGCCGCGTGGGACTTGAAAAAAGCAGGTCACGATGTCGTTATTTATGAAGCAGCAGATCATGCAGGCGGGCTTGCCAGTGGATTCAAGGAGCCGCATTGGGATTGGTCCGTCGAAAAGTTTTATCACCATTGGTTCCAGTCAGACAAAGCCATGATGGGGTTGATCCGCGAATTGGGTCTGGAGGACAAGGTCATCTTTCCGCGTCCGTTGACAGTGATGCTGCACAACCATAAATGGTATCCTTTCGATTCGATCGTGAACGCGCTTCTCTTTCCGGGGTTGGGGTTTGGGTTGGACAAAATCCGGTTCGGCTTCATCGGTTTGTTCCTGCGTCTGACACAGAACTGGCAATCTCTCGAAAAAGTTACTGCTCACGAGTGGATGATGAAATATGCAGGCAAAAAAGTCTACGAAAGGATGTGGGAGCCGCTGCTTATCGGCAAGTTCGCTTCATACTATAAAGATGTCAACATGGCGTGGATGTGGGCGCGCATCAAAGCACGGACGACGCGACTCGGCACGTTCGAGGGCGGCTTTCAGAAGTTTGCCGACCTCTTCGCGGAAAAACTGCGTGAGCAGGGGGTGGAGATTCGACTCGGGGTGGGCATCCAGTCCATAGAAAGGGATCAAGCCGGGCTCAGGGTGCGAAGCGGGGTGGGGGTTGAATCCTTCGACAAGGTTTTGGTCACCACATCCCCCAATCAAATGACAAAGTTATGCCCGCAATTGCCCGAATCCTATTTGAAAGGCTTGCTTGAGTTGAAATCGATGGGTGCGGTCGTGATGACGCTTTCCCTCAAACATCCGCTCTCAAAGGAAGGCTATTATTGGTTCAACGTGCCAAAGGAGGAGGGCTACCCCTTTCTTGCGCTGGTCGAACACACGAACTTTGTTTCAAAAGATCATTTTGGCGGTGATCACATTGTTTATGCGGGGGATTACCTCGAAATGGGTCATGAGTATTTTTCATTGAGCGACGAGCAACTCCTCGAGAAGTTCATCCCGGCTTTTGCGAAATTCAACCCTGAATTCAAACGCGATTGGGTGAAAAAGGTTTGGGTCCATAGGACGAACTATGCCCAACCCGTCCCGCTCCTGGAGCACTCCAGAAATATTCCATCGATCCAAACTCCCATTGAAGGTTTGTATTTCGCTTCGATGAGCCAGGTCTATCCGTGGGATCGGGGGACGAATTTTGCGGTGGAGATCGGCAGACGCGCCGCTGGGGTGATGAAGTAGCGTTTCTGCACAGTATTCAATGGGTATCAAACCCCTTCTCCAGTAGGGTTTTTCTTAAGTGATTTTCCGGTAAATTTGTATTGGGTGTATAATCCCCCATCATTTTGCGCGGCAAAATGAAAATTTTCAATTCTCTCTATTGGAGGAGAACCGTATGAAACGAAATCTGTTCGCTTTGCTTTCGTTGCTGGTGCTTGCAAGCATGGCGCTCGCCGCCTGCGGTGGCGCGCCCACTGAAGCCCCTGCCACGGAAGCCCCCGCCACCGAAGCTGCTGCTACTGAAGCTGCCCCCACCGAAGCAGCTTGTGCTCCGGCTGTTCCTGGCTGGGATCCCACCACTGCCGACACCGGCGAAAAAGGCATCACCATTGCCTTCGAGCAGGAGCCTGATCAGGCTGTTTCCCAATACAGCAACATGAGCTTTTCCGCCTGGATCTGGCAGATGTACGGCGTTGGTCCTGGAAAATGGGACGATCAAAACAACCTGGTCCCCTATGCCGCGGAAGAAATCCCCAGCGCTGAAAATGGTGGCGTTTCTGAAGATGGCTTGACGATCACCTACAAACTCAAGGACTGCATTTTCTGGTCCGATGGCGAGCCGATCACTGCCAATGACTTTGTGTTCAACTGGCAGTCCGCAATGGATCCCGGGAATGCCCCTGTCAGCCGCGGTGGTTGGGACAAGATCGCCAGTGTCGAAGCGCCCGATGACAAGACTGTGGTAATCACATTCTCGGAACTCTATCCTTCCTGGCCGACGATCTTCAACATCGGTCCTAACAACCTCAGCGGTGGTTTGCTCCCCGCCCACGTCTTCGAAGGTCAGACCGGTCTCGAGACCAACCCGCAGATCCACCAACCCACCTGGGCTGGCGGTCCGTTCGCCATCAAGGAATGGGTGGCTGGCGATCACATGACCCTCGTCCGCAACCCGAACTACTTCGGCACCCCCGCCAAACTGGACTACATCAACATCAAGTTCGTCCCCGATCCCGAATCGGGTCTCGCCGCCCTCCAGGCTGGTGATGTGCAGTTGATGGTCAACCTCGCTGAATCCGATATCGAGACCGTCAAGGGACTCGAATCCCAGGGTATTCAGCTCCGCGTGGATGCCACCCCTGACTTCGAGCACCTGTTCTTCAACCTCGGCACCACCGCCGGTGTTGACGGTGCCGGTATCAGTGATGTCGATGGCTTCTGCCCCTTCAAGGATGTCAACGTCCGCAAGGCGATCGTCCTTGGCATTGACCGCCTCGGCTTCATCCAGAACTACCTGAAGGAAGACGAGAAAGCCTTCATCGCCTCCCTGTGGCCGAACTCCTACTGGTACAACACATCGCTCGAACCCTATCCATATGATCCTGATCAGGCGAACTCCCTGCTCGATGCAGCTGGCTACCCTGTCGGTTCAGACGGCATCCGCGCCGGAACCTGCGATGGCAAGGAAGTCAAGTTCACCCTCGGCATCGAAACCACCACTGCCCAGCGCCGTGTGGATGATGTCCTCACCATCCAGGCTGAGTTGAAGAAGATCGGTATCGATATCGTCCCGAACCACATCCCCGCCGGTACCTTCTTCGGTTCCTACACCGAAGGTGCCGATATGCC